>JAIRLQ010000424.1 GCA_031259345.1 Treponema sp. | reverse complement strand
GAATCCGTGGCGTTTAAATCAGGCGCCGCGGCTCTTAAATCAGAAGCCGTGGCTTTTAACCCGGAAGCCGTGGCTTTTACGTCAGAAGCCGTGGCTTTTACGTCGGGCGCCACGGCGTTTAAACCTGTACCCATGGCGTTTGAACCAGGATACGCTTTATCTGGGGTATATGGGGTATATTGTGATAAGACTACGCTATATATGGGGGGGGGGGGGGGGGGGAATTTGCCCCAGGCCGACGCTTACGGAAGCGCCCCCCGGAGAATGGCCGGTGTATCTATTTAGCTCGCACATCATATACTATATATACCACAAGAAAGAACAAAACACAATTATCCGCAAAGCATAATTAGTGTCTGTCCACAAAGTCGGTTACTTTGCGGACAGACAATGTGTCTACATTATGGACAAACTCTAATTAAACCGGCGCTTTTGCAATGCCCGTCATCGCCCCGGCGCATAAATGGTGTTGTTACCCCGGCAAAGCCCTTGACGGCCTTTTGGGGCCATGCCAAAATGGAACAGCCTCACTTAAAAGGAGAAACAGTTGCATGGAATTTTTAATCCAGGGATTCGCGGCGTTAACCTATAAACAGGTTATAATGTATGCCATTGGCCTTGTGCTCATCGCCCTGGCCATAAAAAAAGAATACGAGCCCGCCTTGCTTCTCCCCATAGGGTTTGGGGCCATTCTGGTGAATCTGCCTTTAAGCGGGGTCCTTAACCAGGTGATGCCCGGTATCGGGGAAACCCGCGGGGTTATCCAGTGGCTTTTTGAAACCGGCATCCACGCTTCGGAGGCAATGCCGCTGCTCCTTTTTATCGGCATTGGCGCCATGATTGATTTTTCGCCGATACTGTCCCGTCCGGTGTTTTTCCTTTTCGGCGCCGCCGCGCATTTTGGCATTTTCGCGACCATATCGCTGGCGACGCTTTTGGGTTTTGATCTTAAAGACGCGGCGGCTATCGGCATCATCGGCGCGGCGGACGGGCCGACCACGATTCTGGTGTCCCAGGTGCTGCGTTCAACGTACATGGGGCCTATCGCGGTGGCGGCATACTCGTATATGTCCCTGGTGCCTATTATCCAGCCGTTTGCGATTAAACTGATAACAACCAAAAAAGAGCGGCGGATAAGAATGGATATACTGGCTTCTGACGAAATCCCGAAGGCGCTTAAGATTATGTTTCCTATTGTAACAACTATTATTATCGGGTTTATCGCCCCCGCCGCGGCTGCCCTGATAGGTTTTTTGATGTTCGGCAATCTTTTGCGTGAATGTACCGTGCTGGATTCCCTTTCAGAGGCGGCCCAAAAAACGCTTTCCAACCTGATAACCCTGCTTCTGGGGCTTACCATTTCTTTTACCATGCAGGCGGACCAATTTCTTACCCGCGAAACGCTGCTCATTATGGTTTTGGGGCTTTTTGCGTTTATCCTTGACACTGTCGGCGGCGTGCTCTTTGTTAAACTCATCAACATTTTCTTAAAAAAGAAAATCAATCCCATGATAGGCGGCGCGGGAATATCGGCGTTTCCCATGTCGGCCAGGGTAATTCAAAAGATGGCGCTTAAAGAAGATTCCGAGAATTTTCTTTTGATGCATGCGGTCAGCGCCAATGTGTCGGGGCAGATAGCTTCGGTAGCGGCAAGCGGCCTGGTGCTCAGCCTGGTAATAAGCAATCTATAAAAAGAGGGATATGTATGAACGCTGATTTTCTGATTTCACTGGATATAATGTGGAAAGGTATGCTGGGCCTTTTTGTGGTCAGCGGCCTTATAATGCTCCTTATCATGGGGATTTCAAAGATTACCAGGGCAGGCCGCGAAAAAAAAGAATAGAGAGGCTTTCCCAAAACTTCAGTTTTGGGACAGGCTCTAGGGTAATGCCGATGCCGGTTACTTCCCGGACGGCCCCCGGAACGCTTAAGGGGTTTCCGGCAGGTATTGCCGCAGTTTCTGCATAACTTCGGCAATATCCAGGGGTTTGCCCACGTGATCGTCCATGCCCGCTTCCAGGCACTTTTCGACATCTTCCTTAAAGACATTGGCGGTCATTGCCACAATTGGAACGTGCCGAGGCGCTTTCCTTTGGGTTTCCTCCCCGCCTAAACCCAGGGCTTCCTCCTGCCGGGATTTTTCAAAAGCCCGTATGCGGCGGGTGGCTTCAAAGCCGTCCATTTCGGGCATCTGAAGGTCCATAAATACTATGTTGTATTTTTCCGGGCTGGCCTTGAAGGCTTCTACCGCGGCGGCGCCGTTTTCCACCGTGTCTATGGCGATGTTGGTAGGCTTAAGCAGGGCCAGCACGATTTCGCGGTTTATTTCCACATCTTCCGCAAGGAGTATACGGAACCCGTCAAAACGATCCGTCCGGTTTGCCCGCTCTTCCGCCCCGGCGGCCTCTTCAATGCTTTTTGAGCCCAGGCAGTCGTTAATCGCGTCGGTAATGTTCGAGGGAAAAAGCGGTTTGGAAAGGAACTTGTTCACCCCGGCTTTTTTGGCGTCATCCGCGATAGTGGTCCATTCGGCGGCGGAAATCATAATTACCACCGACTGGCCCGCGGTAACCTCCTTGATCTTCCGGGAAGTTTCGATGCCGTCCATGCCGGGCATTTTCCAGTCCACAAAATAAAGGCCGTAGGGGCCGTGGCTCTGAATCAGGCTGAGGGCTTCCTCGCCGGACGCGGCGGCGTCGCAGGTAATGCCCATGCCGTCGATAATGCTGCTAAAATAGTCCCGGATTTCCGGCATGTCATCCACAACAAGTATGCTCAGGTTTTCAAGGCTGATTTCCGGCATACCGCTTTCGGGCTGCTCCTCTTCGCCCTGGCTGGCCTTGATAGTAAAGGCAAAGGCAGAGCCCCTGCCGGGTTCCGAGTCAATCCAGATCCTGCCGCCCATAAGTTCCACAATGCGCTTGGAAATGGCCAGGCCCAGGCCCGTACCGCCGAACTTCCGGGAGGTGCCCGAATCGGCCTGTTCAAAGGAAGAAAAAAGCCTCGCCTGCTGTTCCGGGCTTATGCCTATGCCGGTGTCGGCCACTTCAATCTGCACGGTATAGACGCCGTTCTCTTCGCCTTTTAGGAAGGCGTTAAGCTTGATGCTGCCGCCCGCGGGGGTAAATTTGACCGCGTTGGAAAGGAGGTTGGTTATCACCTGGGCCAGGCGCTGATCGTCCCCGGCCAGAAACCGGGGTATGCTTTTGTCGATGGTAACAATAAGGTTCTGTTTGCGCTCCTCTACCTTAAAATTGATGACATTCACCACCTTCTGGAGCATGCGCTCAAAATTGAAATTGGCACTGGACAGCTCCAGCTTGTTGGCCTCAATTTTTGACATGTCCAGAATGTCGTTGATAACCCCCAAAAGATGGGTGGACGCCTCTTCAATTTTTTGCAGGCAATAGTTTTTGCGCTCAACATCGTCTGTTGAACCGGCAATGGTAGTCATGCCGATAATGGCGTTCATAGGGGTACGCATCTCGTGGCTCATGTTGGCCAGGAAAGCGCCTTTTGCCCGGCTGGCGTTGACGGCCTTTTCCCTGGCATCGTAAAGCTCGGTAACATCATTCATCACCACTACAATGCCCCGGCAGTTCCCGTCCTGTCCCGCCGCCGCCGTGATGGTTACCTGGAAAACCATTTCGCTGCCGCCACGGGCCATGACCTTTTCCTCGTACTCCGCGATTTCCCCCGATTCCATCACCCCGCGGCAGCGCTCTTCCATCTTGGCTATCCACTCTTCGTCCATTGTATTGGCAAACAGTTCCCGGATAGGAACACCCACCATCTCGCGCATATCCTCGTACCCTAAAAAGGAGACGGTCTTTTTGCTGCCCAGGACAAAGTTCATGTTCAGTTCCGCCATAAAAGTGATACCCGGCGTGTTTTTTAAAAGGAGCTGGTTGTAAAAGTTTGAAAGCTCCTTGGCGGCCTCGTTAGCATCCCTAAGCCGCTCGGTCTGCTCATGTATAAGGGAAAGGGAACGGTAATCCCGCTCAAGTTTTTTGTATTGGCGGGTAAGCTGGGCCAGCTCTTTTTTAATATCTTCGGGCATCCGGTCTTCCGCTAAAGCATGCAAAAAGTAATAGAACAGTTGTGGAAACGGTTGACAGCCTCCCCGCCCCGGTACTTGACCGGGCAGATTTCTCCCAGGCAGTATGAACCGGCAAGGGCGAGACCCGGAGGAATAAGATCGCGTATGATACTCCCCTCGGCGTTGCTGTCGGCGCCAAGAATCATCGCCCTGCCGCAGCAGGAAAAACAGAATATGGACGAGTATTCGTAGCCGCCCTGTTTTCCCGCCTCTTCAAGCAGGTATTGCATGGATTCCCCGCATGACGCGGTAATGTCTTTTTTGTTTACCAGGCAGACATTGGCGAGCGTCCCTTCCGGAACATCCCCAAAAAACGAACCCGACCCGTCTTCCTTGTTGAGGGACAAAATATGGCGCATCAAAGGAGTTTCGTCCTGGCCTTCCCTGGTCAGCATGACCGGATAGGAAGTAAAGGAAAGGGCGGCCTCTTCTATATCGGTATTAAGACCGAAACTTTTGAGGTACTCGACAAAGGTTTCGTCGCCCACCCTTTTGACCACATTACCCCTGGCGGAACTTACCCGGCGCGTACGCTCGGCAAATTTGGAAGTAACGTGCCTGAGTGAAAACACGGGCTTTACGTTACCCCAAACGCTGACCATAACCAGGGCATCCCGGTATTCGCCGCCCGAAAGAAACGTCCTTGCCCGGGCATAGTCGTAGTCGTCCGAACAGATACCCCCGATCACCGGCACATTCCCGGACGCCCCGGAAAAGATCTCCGGGTATATATCCCCGGAAAAAGGCATGCCCAGGGGACAAAAAGCGAAAATAAGGGCCGCTTTTTCGCCGTATCCGGCAGCAGCCGCCGCGGAAGCCTTGTACGCACCGGTGATTTTACCCGCGGCATCGCCCTCCCCAAGAGGCGCGGACACGGCAGGAGAAAAAAAGCAGTCCCCCGCGGTCAACACCATAAGAACGACAGCCGCCTCCTGGCGGCCCTCCTTATCCAGCGCGGCCAGGCTGGTCATACCCGCCACCTCTATACCAAGAATCTTTTTTAGCTCCCCGGTAAGCGCCGCGCCGTCGCAATCCGCGTCGCACAGAAGGAACCCTATGGAGTTTTTTTCAAAAACCAGCCGTTCCCTAACGGAAGCGGCAAGCTCCTGCGCGCACCCTAACGGATCGTCAAGCTCATAACTAACAGCCACGGCACTTTTCATCATTTTTCCCCTTTGGGAAGCCGCGGATTAATTTTTGATTGAATTAACCGGCGCTTCCCTGGTACTTCTTACCATAACAATTTAAAAAAAGTATACTATGAAACAAAAGATAATGTAAGCGCACCTACCCCAAAAATGCAAAGCAGACGCCGCCGCGCCACCCAACCCCCTGTCCCGGCTAACCCCACCCGCCGCCGGTCGGGGACATCCTTGCCCATATCAAGAACCCCACAGCTTAAA
>JAIRLQ010000392.1 GCA_031259345.1 Treponema sp. | reverse complement strand
GCCCCTTTATCGGGGTTTTTATGGCTTTTTTCAACGAAAAAACCATAAAAACCTACAAGCGCAACAGGCCGCCCGGTGTTCCGGGAGACGGAACGCGGGTTTGTCTTTAGGATTCGGGGGTTACGCCTTGAAGATGACCGGCTGGAGTTTTACATCAGGCCGGAGGATGGGGGAAGCGGAAGACCGGCGCAAGCCGGGCTGTAGCGTGGGGGAAGGCTTTCCCCCTTGTGGTTATTCAGTATATCAGGCTTTTATCAAAATTCTTGCAATAAACCGCAAGATTTTCCAATAAACGGCAATATTTTCAATAATCCGCTGTTCAAGATGTGTCAAAATAGGGCATAGCTGAATAGTCATAACCCTTAGAGCAATCCGATATAAGCAGAGAGAGAAAAAATATCTAAAAACTAGTTGACATTGCAACTAATTAATAGTATAATTTATCTGAAAACAAAGATAAGAAGGAGTATTATATGAACTACCTAATTACCGGAGGCACAGGATTCATCGGCTCGTACATCGCCAAGCGTTTGCTTGATGAGAAGCACACCGTCGTCGCCTTCGACTTTCAGCCGTCCGAGACCTCGGCCCAAGAGGTGCTAACACCAGACGAGTTGTCCCGCGTGAAAATTGTTCAAGGCGACGTATCCGACCTCGACCAGTTACTTCGCGTATGCGAGGAGTACAAAGTGGAACGACTTATCCACATGGCTGCCATACTCGCAGCCGAGACAACCGGAATGGTACCTAACGCAACGAAAATCAATTGCGTCGGAACAACAAACGTATTCGAAGTTGCCCGTCGGCTTAATATTCCACGCGTGGTCTGGGCCAGCTCCACTGCGGTGTTTGGTACCGCCAAAGACTACTCGTATGAGTTTCTGCCCAATGATGCCCCGCATCACCCGCTGTCTGTTTACGGAGCGTGTAAACAGTTCTGTGAATTCATTGCTAATTTCTATTTCAGGGCATATGGCCTTGACAGCATTGGCATACGCTTTCCCGTTGTTTACGGTCAAGGCCGGCTACGCGGCGGTGGGCTATTTGCCAACGAGGTGATCAACAAGCCGGCGCTCGGCCAGAAGGGTGAAGTCACCTTCTCTCCCAATCCCCTCAATTGGCTCTATCCAGATGATGCAGCCCGTTGCGTTGTTATGGCTTCTCAAGCGCCACATACTGAGACGCGTGTATTCACATTGAGCGGCGAACTCCGCACGCTGAATCAAATAGCGGACATCGTCCGGAGTCTGATTCCCGGCGCTGATATTACCGTTCATACAGAATTCTCCAAACTAGAAGGGTCAGATATGACACATAAGTTCGACGCCTCTCAAGTTGAGAAAGAGTTAGGATTCCGGCCAGAGTGGTCGATTGAAGCCGGTGTTAAAGCGACGATCAACAAACTCCGTAGCAAAGCGGGTTTGTCGCCGGTTGGTTAAGCCGTTGCTGCCGGATAAAAGAAAGGGAGAGTAAGACACCCTACATTACGAGACAGTGACAGGCGGGCTGTGGACATCCGAGATACACGAGCCGGGTGAATTATAGAATAGACCCGGCTCGTAACGTGATTGCTCGGATAATTAAGGAGGTAGAAATTATGACCAAAACCAGAATTCATTACGCATGGTTTATACTGGTGAGTTGTTGTGTATGGATGGCCGCGATGGTCGGTATCAACCTCAGTATTATCGGCGTGTTTTATCGTCCGCTTAGCAGCGGGTTGAATGTGGCCTTTACACAAATCGCTCTGTATACCACTTTTCAGACGTTATCCAAGGCGGTGACACTGCCTTTTATCGGCAAAATTATGTCTAAAGTCAATCTGAAGTACTTTCTGTCACTTGTTGCGGTTATTATGTGCGGAATTTTCGCCTTGACTTCTCTGGTAACGTCTCTGATTCAACTGTATATTATCGCGGCAGCCATAGGCGTCTGCGGCGGGGTCGCACTATATATGGCGGTTCCCGCACTTTTAAATGCTTGGTTCAAATCTCGTTTAGGGTTCGCCATGGGAATCGCTATGGCCTGCCAAGGGATTGGCGGAGCCATTTTTAATCCCATCGCCTCCAACTTGATTAGCGTTTTTGGATGGAGACAAACATTTTGGACGATGGCTGTCATTTCCCTGGTTTTGGTTTTGCCGTTTACGCTGTTTGTCATAAAAAACAAACCTGAGGATATAGGACTCACCGCATACGGATCGGAAAATGCCGGAACCGGGAAAGGCGGCAGTGAAACCGCGAATAAGTCCGCTACGGTTTTAACAGGAATTACGGCCAAGGAAGCTTGGTCACAGCCCGCTTTCTATTTAATTATAGTTGTGATAATTTCTGTAGCTTTCACAGCCGCAATGCAAACTCATGTGGCCAATTTTGCGATTGCCTCGGGCATATCCGCGGCGCAATCCGGGTTTTTTGTATCCGCTTGCAGCATCGGGATGATCTGTGGTAATCCAATTCTGGGTTATCTGAATGACCGCATTGGTATAGCCAAGGCTGCCGCCGTCTTTTGTGTATTGGGAATCACGGCTGGAATTGTTGGGACGATGTCCGCAGGTAATATGCCGCTTGTTTTTGCAACGTCATTTTTTCTTGGTATGGCTATAGCGTTGCTTTCGGTCGAGATGCCGCTTATTGTAAAAGCCACCTTTGGACTGAAAGATTTCAACAATATCTACTCCCGGCTCATGATGGTGAACTCCGTTTTAATCTCGATCAGCGTGATTATGATCGCCTCACTGTATGATATATCAGGTAACTATAATTATGTTTTTTATGTCATTGCCGCGATACAGGTCATATGCGGAATAGTCGTGTTCGTGGTCGAGCGGGCCGGTAAGAAGATCAATACCGGGGAAGTCAATAGCGCCGCATGATTGGCGCTTACCAAACTGAGGCGTAACAAACTGCTGGAAAGACAGTGGGTTTTTGTTTTTTAAGTAGTCTGATCGGCTTGTCGGCAATAACATATTTTTGCTGATTAACGGATGAGAATTTTATAGGAGGGATTTAGATGGCGGCTTTGGTGAATACCGTATTGGGAAAAATCAATGTTGACAGCCTGGGCAAAACATTGTGTCATGAGCATTTTGTCTATGGCTGCCCAGGTTTTGAAGGTGACTGTACGCTGGGAGGATACAACCGGGATAAGGCTTTAGCCAGCGGCTTGGAAATTGCGGAAAAACTGAAAAAATGTGGCGTAAAAACGGTTATAGACGCTACTACTAATGACAACGGGCGCAATCCTTTGCTCTACAAAGAAATCTCAGAAAAATCCGGTTTACAGATCATCTGCTGTACCGGTTATTATTTTGAAGGCGGCGGTTCGCCCCCCTATTTTCGGCGTTGGCTTGGTAAAGGCGGTGAAGAAGCAATTTATGAAATGTTCATGGCAGAAATCACGGATGGTATCGCCGGTACCGGTATAATACCCGGCGTTATCAAAGTGGCGAGTAGTAAAAACATCATAACAGATTATGAAAAAGCCTTTTTTAAAGCTGCCGTGAAGGTTCAAAAGGAAACGGATATTCCCATTATAACCCATACCCAAAATGGAACAATGGGTCCTGAGCAAGCGGAGTTGTTGCTTTCCGAAGGCGCCAATCCCGCTCATATTATCATCGGCCACATGTGTGCATGCACGGATATCGCCGAGTTGGTTAAAACACTGAAATACGGGGTTACCCTTGGATTTGACCAATTTGGCTTGGATGGCGTAGGGGCTCCTACAGATGAAGTGCGGAAGGCATCGTTGATTGGTCTGATCGGTCTTGGTTATGGGAACAGGTTGGTTCTTTCTCATGATACAGTTATTTATTGGATGGGACGTGATTCTCAACCCAAGCCATCCGTGAAGACTTGGTATATGACTCATTTGTTTGACAATGTGGTTCCGTCTCTAAAAAATACCGGTCTAACTGATCAACAAATCAATGTACTGTTTGACGATAATGTTAAACATATTTTTGCTGGTTAATGGAGTGTTTTCCGCAGGAAGGACAGAGTTACCGCCAGACTGATGAACAATTGGGCTGGAATCTACCCCGTCATTCAGCAATAATCAACCAGCCTGTTTTTGAGAACTGTACGGTCAAAATTTACGGAAGCCCCGATGTTTTCCAACATTTTCGACAAAACGGAATACGCTATATCTAAATCCAGTTCAGCAATGTCTTTCATCATCAATTCATTCCGCTCCCGAACCGTTTTATCAATTTCGACGAACAGCCGTTTCGCCGATTCGGTCAGGAAAAGTTTGTTTTCCCGTTTATCCTCCACGCCTCGCACTCTCTTGATAAGGCCCTTGTTCTCCAGCGACTTGACTGCCCGTGCGGTGGTTGCCTTGTCGATGTGTAATAGGGAGGAAAGTTCACCGGCGGTCGCACCATCAAACCAGCGCAAGTGCATGAAGAACGGCAACTCCCCCGCCGAGAGATTAAACTTTTTAAGGGCTTTCCCCAGATTAGCCAAGTTTTTCCGGTAGAGGCAAGAAAACGCTAGTCCGAAATCTATCCCCATATTTTTGTCCATTGTTGTCCTCTCGCCGACAGAATTCCTTAGTTATTCGTTACAAAATTTCTATATATGATATTATATACAGTTTTATTGTACTTTCATTGAATGATATTCTTTTCCAGCGTCTTGTCATAGTACCCTACACCATAAGCGGTTCCTTAACCAACGGTATGAGACTGGCTAATAAAAATCATAATCGAAATCTCAGGAATGAAGGAAGACTAAGGGATTTCCTTATCCTACAGATTTTCATATTGCTCCGCATTTTGCAGGAAATACGGAGATAAAAATAAACCCCTCTACTTTACCCTATCCGCATGGAACACGGGAATTTACATTCACTTATCCCCTTGTCCGGCTTCAAGGCGATACTTGGCTTTGATGACCGGGAGGACGTTTTAAGCCGCTATTGCCTCATCACCGCCACCTATACCATCGAAGAATACTGTAAACGGCGGCTTTTACGCAAGAAGCGGTTTGAATTCCTCCCTTTTTATGGAGACTACATCTTTTCCCTGCGGGATTATCCGGTACGGGATATTTTAGCGGTCTACCAGACCCACGCCTTGGAAGAGGCGATCATCGTCGAACCTGACTTATACCACACTATCCCAGACTGCGGGGAGATTGAGAATATCCCCTTCTGCCTCTCGGTTTCTCCCGCATTACGGCTTGTCCGGGAATTGTCGGGCCTGAAAGTGCATTACCGGGCGGGCTATGCGCCGGGGAAGGTCCCGCCTGATCTGGCCTCGGCTTGCCTCGAACTGGCGGACTGGAACATGAACCGTTACCGGGGACGGCGGATCGGGATGACCGGGAATATCCGAGAGAAAAAAACGACAGAAGCGACAGCAGCGTTGCCAGCGTCTTCGCCGCCCGTGTTTCCCGCCACAGACTCCGTTGCCCCTCACCCCCGCCTTCCCTCTTCCCTCCACCCCCAGGGGGAAACGCCCCGCGCGCGTCATCTGTTCGCACAGGGCCGCCAACAACAGCTTCCCGTAAAATAACGCCAATGTCGTCCCGTCAATCTTTGTCGGCGATTCTTGACAGTCAAACACCGTCTTCAGCCGTTTGAACGCCAGTTCGATTTGCCGCCGCAGCCGGTACAGTTCCATCACCCGGCGCGCGCTCATCCCTTCTCCCCCCAGCGATGCCGCCGCCACCACATGCCGGTTGTACGCCCGCCGCCTTTTCGTCATCTCTTTGCCCCCGTGTTTCCGCCTGTTCGTCTTCCGTAGCCCTTTCCCCTCGCTCTCCCGGTCCTTCCGGTACGCGCACAGCCGCACCGGCCGCAACTCCCCGCGCTGAAACGCCCTGGTTTTTTTGGCCGTGGCTTCCCATCCTTCCGACAACAAGGACAGGATGTCCTCAAATAGTTTGCTTTCCTCTCCTATACTTCAAGTATAGCATTGTTTCCACTTTAAGTAAACACATATGGGAGCCGGCTGAAGAGGAGTTGAAACCGGTGGACAGGGGGCGGTTCCGACCCATAGGGTCAGACCCCGTGGCGGGCAAAACGCGGGAAACCCCTGGTTTCCGCTTGTGTTCCCCTTTCCCGCCGCCCCCGCGCCGGGATAACCCCGGCAATCCGCCCCGCATCCCCCTATCAAGCGCCTTTTCCGTTCCGGGCCGGAACACGCTAAGGGAAAAATCCGCCCTGAAACAGGCGACGAATCCGCATGTGGGTCAAGTTTAGCCCTGAAGCTCCCCCGCGTAAGCGGGTTCTTGGGTATTAGACCCCA
Organism: Treponema sp.; assembly: GCA_031259345.1. Lineage (GTDB taxonomy): Bacteria > Spirochaetota > Spirochaetia > Treponematales > Breznakiellaceae > JAIRLQ01. The sequence continues at coordinate 1,792 of JAIRLQ010000392.1, read as the reverse complement.
CTGCGAATAAATGTTCCTGTTTGCCGTCGTTAGTCAGAATCCCCGCAAATACAAACAGGGCGCCCGAGCTATGCGCCGGCTGGAAGCTTGCTACGCTTCGGCTGCGTTTAAATGGCGGCCAGGCCCCAGACAATGCCGGTCTGGGCCAGGATGTAGGGCAGCATCACCAGCGCGTTGCCGTATTTGGGGAAGCGCCTGAAAAGGTAGTAGGCCAAGACGGTGTCGGAGAGGAGGAAACAGAGGCTGCCGCCAAAAACCGCCGCCCCCATCATATCTTTCCGGTAAAGCAGGAATTGCAGGCTGCCCAGGCTCATCAGTTCGATGATGATCATGTACACGATGACCGGTGTCCGCATGTCCTTGACGGGCTTGATCAGGTGCAGTACCAGCAGGCCGAACACCGACGCGGCGGCGGCGGATCCCATCAGGGCCGTCACGTTGAAGGTCCCGGTAAATCTAAAGAGGGTCAGAATGTAACAGAGGTGGCCCAGAAGAAAACTGACCAGCCCCAGGCGGAAGAACCGTTTGTCCTCGCTGCGGAGGAGCAGCGCATCGCCGCCCCAGTCAAAGATGATGGCCAGAAGCACGGCGGCGAAAAGATTCTTCGCGCTGCTCATGTACACAGCCAGCAGCAGGGGCAAGAGGCATATCTTGGTGATCTTCTGCACCCGGTCATTGACGGCAAAGATGGACACCAGATGCGACGCCGCCGCCGCGGCAAACAGAGCGATAAACAGGTTCTTCATGATGTTATTTCCTTCGGCTTCCGCCCCGGCAAAATTGGTAAACTTATTTTACCACTCATATTCTATAACCAAAATTTCTTCCTGTCAACAAAAATTTATATTATCGGCTTGTTTCAAAAGCTGAAGGCGAACCGGAAGTCCGGTTGGGCGGTATCTTACGAAAAATTGAAAAATTTTATGAAAATTTTTGTTGACAATGAGAAAAGTATCGGTATACTAAATTGGTAAGACAAGTTTGCCACTTTACGTTTGGAAAGGCTCTTTTTGGTACATTCAAAAGCGTCTTTTCCGGGCGTCCCTTTGCATCCTGGCGTCCGGCCCCTGGCGGCCGGTAGAATTTTGTGTACAAGGAGAAAACACAATGAAACACAAGCTATTGACGGTGGTTTTCGTCGTGGCGGTTCTCGCGGCCCTGGTGAGCTGTGATACCGGCACGCCGCCAACCGTTCTCGTCCCCCCTGAATCCCCGATTACCTTTACGGGAACCTGGCTGACAGACGCCGACAGTGTCAGCAGTATCGTCCGGGGCCCCCGGTATCTTACGGTAAACGATGACTGGAGCTTTGTCTATACCGGCGGTGACATCGGTGATTATACCAACCCGACTGATCCGAGCGGTCTTCCTGCCGCCAAAGGCGGCTTTTCGCAGGCCAGACAGAATCTGGGGAACCTTTCCGAACTTGGCTTAGGGGACAATTTCATCTATTATCCCCCCATTATTGTAGAGGGAAAGCTGATCTACGTGGGGGACGGGTACTATGATTTTGCCCCCCAGTCGGGAAGAATCGATCTTCGGATGCTGAAGGCCCTCCAAAACCTGCTCACTAGCGGTCAATCTACCTTGCCGGACTATACCGAGCTGCCGGGTTCGACGGTACAGAATTTTAAGGAATACGCTAAAATTTCCCTCAATAGCGGCAATCTGGTCGTGGACGATCATCCGGACAGCGTTACCGGCGGCATCGGGTTTCTGAACGGAACCTGGGACAAACAATAACAGGAGTAAAAAATGCGGAAAATAATACTTTTACTGGCATCCCTCTTTG
>JAIRLQ010000343.1 GCA_031259345.1 Treponema sp. | reverse complement strand
CCGCGCAGCTTACGCCCGACTTCACGGACGCTCTGCCCCACCTTCATCACGCTGGGCGCGGCGGCCATCAACTCATCAATCGTCCACACGCATTTTTCCGCCAGTTCGATCTCGTAAGGAGATTTGCAGCTCTTGCGCTTGTCTACAAGCGAAGTGGCGTCTATCATTTCCAGGTCCGGCATGTGTTTCGTAAAATAATTGACGAAGGCTACGGGTATTATGCTCAAGCCAACCAGTCCGATACGCTTGTATCCGTACTTTTTGATCAGGCCGGCAATGGCTTCCGGCCACATATCGGGAACATAGCTTGTTGTGGGGCAGGCGGGAATTCCAATAAGGTCTTTAACAAAATCGTGTTGGCGTATACCGCCGGCATAATATTGATACTGGCCTTTTTGCTGCTTCTCTACGGGGGGCGGATACAGGGGCAGACCCTTAACGCCGTGTCCGACTATGGAGATGCCTTTTTTTGAGAAAAGCCCTGATAAGGGATACAGGCTGGTTGGACAGTCCGTTACATAGCGCAGGTAAGCGCTGTAAATACGGTCTGTGGAATACATGAAAAGACAGTCGATATGTTCCTGTTCCATATCCGCAATCAACACGTCCCATCGCCGCCGCATCTCGTTCTCATCTGAAATCATACGGTTACTCATTGCTGCTTAACTCAACCTCCTCAATAAAACATTTTGAATTGTGGAAGCCCAGACCCTGGCTGTTCCGGACTTCCATTCAAGTCATACAGCGTCTTTAACGGTACACATAGTCACCCGCAACATATTTGGGGGGGATATAGGGTACTTGCAGGAAAGAGTCGTATTGTCCGCCGGTGTGGATGATGTGCTTTCCTTCGTTGATCGTGTCATAGTCAAAGGGTTCGAACCAATCTTCGCGGTGGTAAAATCCCGCGAGTTCAATGCGAAGCTGCTCACCCTTGTGCCATATTCTGCTGAGGGGCCAGATTTCTATGTCCACCGGGACGACCTCCCCTTTTTTCAGCTTTTGGGGATTGTTATACGTGTGCTGAGGCCGGAAATCCGTTGTCTTTTCTTTGTCAAGTTCCCTCAGGGATACCCGCAGTCTGCCGGTCGTTCCGGGGTGCGGCGCACCGATAATATTGGTCGGCAGAAATTTTCCGTCTTTGTCCAGCTTCTGTACAGAAACAAACAGGTCCATATCGTCGTGACCTTCGGCTTCGACCCACAGGTGCAGTTTCATGTAGCCGGTCAATTCCGTGTCTTCGTCAAACTTGATGTCAAAGGTTGCACGGCCTTTCTTGGCGGTATAGCGGACTTTGGTGTTATTGGCAGGCAGCTCATAGCTCAGGGCGCCTTTGGCGGCGTCAAGGTACAGCTTTTTGTACACCGTCCGATCCAGCGGGAAATTTTCCTCGGCGCGTTTGATCTGGTAATCAAAATCATAGGCGTCCATCACATCAAGGCGTACGGTGGGGGTGGATTCCCAGCCGTTTCTGATGCCTTTTAAATAACGGTCGAAGAACCGGGTCAAGTCCGCTATGTTATCCCCGTTATAATAGTCGGCCCATTCAAAATCCCGGTGGATACGGATCCACTTCTGCTTGGAGCGGATTCGCTGGAACGCGTCAGTGGAGCCCCGCAGATGGAAATGGGTCCAGCCGGCGGTGATATACGCCGGAACATCAATGTTTTCAAGCAGGGCGATCTTTTCCTTCCAGTAATCGTCAAAGCAGGGGTGTAACTTTGTATTCTGGTAATAATCTTCCATGTCGTTCTTGCCAAAGAACGAATAAACCAGATAGGGGTTGAAACCACTCTCAGGTATGCCGCCTATGCAGATCAGCTCCCTAAAGGTATCGGCGACTCCCTCCCAGGGGGCAATGCAGGCCAGGTGCGGCGGATTCGCGGAGGCCGCTTTCCACTGCGCCACCGCCGGCCCGGAATCCCCGGACATGCCGATCTTGCCGTTGCACCAGGGCAGCGCCGCCAGAAACTCAATGAGGTCATAAGCGTCCCTCGCTTCCTGCTGGGTTGTTACCTCGATATCGCCTTCGGAGTTGTTCACGCCCCGGTGATCGTAATTGCAGACGGCATAACCTTTGTGGCACCAATACTCGGGGTCGGGGCACTCAAACTTGCAGCTTTTGGAATATGAGCCAAAGGGTACGCCGAAAGTCTGATATGCGGATTTCTCGTCAGGATCAGAATCATCCGTACAACTTCGTTTTCCGAACCAGCTCCAGCCTATAACGCAGGGTACATTGGTCTGATCCTTGGGACGGTAAATATCGGCGTAGGTCTTGCAGCCGTCCCGCATGACGACCTCAACATCCTGCTCGCAGATAATACCGGGACTCACCTCATAGGTGCGCGGGTTCAGTTCCGGGAAATCCCCGAAGCCATCGAACAGAAAGACAGGTAGCCTGCCCTCGTCTTTGGCTTTCTTGGCCCATTGGCCTCTTTCCGGGCGGAGCGGGAGTTTACGGTACATAACCTCTGTATCCTTGCCCATGCATTTTACCGTTTTCTTGACAAGTTCAAATGCTTTCGTCTCCTCAGAAGACACCGTCGCCGACTGACTTTTGATTGCCATAGTTCTTTCTCCTTACTTTGCTAAAGTTGTTTTATAAAAAAGCTGTTCCAAAATGACATTCGAGAATAGCTTCCCATACCAGCGCAGCACCAGCGCAGCCTAAATGTCCGCCGGCTGGATTGGATAATCCTTGAAAGGAACATCCTCGGTTGAAATCACCACTTTGCCGTTTACCTTGTCGGCGAGTACCCATTTGAGCCAATTCTTGTTATCGGGTTCCGGGTAATCCTCGCGGAAATGGAAGTTCCGGCTTTCTTTTCTTTCAAGAGCGGACTTCAAAACGATTTCACTGGACAATGCCATAGTTTCTGCTTCGCGGCAAAGTTTGAGGTCATGATAATCCTTTGCACCCATTTTGGGTAAATCCGCTTTGATTTCATCGAGTAGGCCGATTGCCTTGTTTAAGGATTTTTCGCTTCTTTTTATGATAACATCAACGGGGATTACGGCATTTTGCATCCTGCCAAATATTTCACGGGGGTCTATCCCATCCGCCTTGTTCAAGCCCGCGAATGCTTCTGCTTTTAACCCGGCGACCAGGTCAGCCGGGATTTCCGCCAGAGATCCGACAGTTTTCGCATCTTCCGCCGCACTCGTTCCGCCGATACATCCTGTGTTGGTACAATACATGAAGGGACCGCCCCGCTGGTCCGCAGGTTGGGGAGCCGAACCGAATATGGCGCTTCCGTTACCGGTGTCAAGGCCCACTGTGTATAACCCGTCTACCGTGGTTTTCATATTCGTATCCACACGCACAAAGCCTGAATTTCCATGAAGCGCAAACTTTGCCGGAATTTTGTCACCCAGGCCGCCGAAAGCTTCATGTTCCCTGGCGGCAATCCGTTTCACCCAGCTAATCTTGTCCGGAAACAGCCTTCGGAGACCGCCTATAAACGGATCATTGGGATCGGCGCCTATCACCTTAAAGGCCTCGTCCATTTTAGTCAGATCCATATACAAGGGTCCGCGTCCTGCCTCGTACTCCTTTACCATTCCCAAAATCAATTCCACACAAACATCCTGGGCATCCCAATGCACATATTTTTTCCAGATGTTCTCTCCGGCCTGATTGTATACGAATGGCTGCCCTCCATGAATGGTTTCTCCCGTTGCCGCGGCGGCAACCTCCATGAAGAGAAATTCGGCGCTCCTCATCTGGGCGCCCACATTAAAGGCAAGGGCGTTTCCTTCCCCGCTGTTGGTGAACATCCGGGTGGCCCTGAAATTGCAGGCTCCGCAGGCGAGGATCACCGTTTTGGCGCGGAAAATGTAGAAAGTTCCGTCAACGATGTCAAAGCCCACCGCGCCAACCACTCTGCCGCCTGTATTGATAAGGGCGGTAATGTTTACATTGTTCTGTATCCTGACCCCTTCTTTTACAGCCGTCTTTCTCATTTTCTCCGTGGCGTACAGGTTTATCCCAATCTGAGACCATAGACCCACGGGCATAGGAAAAAATGCAAGATTTCCTTTTTCATCGGTCGTAAGTTCAACGCCCCATTTATGAAGCTGTTCTATTGTAGGATAGATATGTTCCGCGTAATTCTTAAGGGATTTCTGATCATTTAAATATCTGCCGACATTTCTTGTCATGTGTTCGACATACGCATCAATGTTAGCGTCTTTTGTCAAGGCCGCCATTCCGTTTCCGCCGCGGGGAGACTGTCCCCCAAAGCCTACGTATGCCTTGTCTACGAGCAGCACGTCTACGTTCTTTTGTCTCGCCTTCAGGGCTGCCGGTACACCCGCCATTCCCCCGCCCACAACCAACACATCCGCAGTTACGACCTTGCCAAGTTCTTCCAGTCTTTTCATTTCGCACCTCGCTCCTTAATTAATTTCATCTCATGTACTCGAAAACGGGTACCGGAATTTTGGGCTGTACATGAATAGCATCCTCGGGGCAATGCTCTTCACAGACCAAACACCATTCACATTCCTGCGGATATGCGCCGACCGCTTTCCTCGTCGATTCATCAAACCGTAAAACGTCCACAGGACAGCACCTGATACACGCTTTACACCCGATACACTTTTCCGTGTCGATAT
>JAIRLQ010000302.1 GCA_031259345.1 Treponema sp. | reverse complement strand
ACCAGCACCACAAAGTCCCCGCCCCTGATCAGGTCCGCCGCGATCCGCAGTTTGGGTTCCTCGGTCCGGGCCAGGGCGGCGATCCGCTCTTTCAGGGCCTCCACGTTTTCCCCGGTTTTCGCGCTCACCGCGATGGACGGTTCACCCGCCCCTTCCCCGGCTAAAGCCGCGGCCCCCGCCGCCGGGGCCAGGTCGCTTTTGTTATAGGCCGCGATGAAGGGAATCTCCTTGGCCCGGAACAGGCGGATCAGTTCCTCGTCCGCCGGGTCCTTGCCGGTTTCCCCGTCCACCACCAGAACCGCCGCGTCGGTCTTGTTCAGCACCTGTTTGGCCCGGCGGACCCGCTGTTCCCCCAGGGCTCCCGTATCGTCGATCCCCGGCGTGTCGATGATCACCACCGGCCCCAGGGGGAGCAGCTCCATGGCCTTGTAGACCGGATCGGTGGTGGTCCCCCTGGTCTCCGAAACAATGGCGATTTCCTGTCCCGTAAGGGCATTGAGGAGGCTCGATTTCCCCGCGTTCCGCCGGCCAAAAAACCCGATGTGGACCCGGTTGGCCAGGGGCGTTTCATTCAGTCCCATGTCCTTATTATGGGGCAAAGCAAAAGTCCCGTACAGGGGCAAAAAACAAAGTTTTCGTCCCCTTGGGCCGATAATAATAGGGAACCTCCGGAAACTGAAATTTTCAGAGGTTCTTTATTATATTGAACGTGGCGGCGGTTTTGCCGCCAATAGAGGAGTAAAAGTAAAAATATGAGAACAAAATGTGTACTCTGCGGATCAACCGCCTATGGTTCCGGCTGTTCGAAAAGCCTGAACAGCCTTCACAGGCATCACGATGATGAAAAACACTGTATCTACTGCGGTTCGTCCTCTTACGGAAACGGATGTCTCCAAACTCCCACCCGGAAACATATCCACGGCCATGGCGCCAACAAATGCGTCTACTGCGGCTCCGCCGCCGACGGCATGGGCTGTAAGCATAGTCCCATAGGCAAGCATGAAAAATGAATCCGGGCCCGCCCGAAAAACACCCGATGGACGGGGCCTGAAAAACGTATTCGGACTCCTTTAATCCGGGGGCAGCTTCTTCTTTCTGCACCGCCTCTGAGGGGCTCAGGCTTTATGCCTGGGCCCCAAGTTCCATGATACGGCCACTGTGCCGAAAGATGAAGTGTGCAGCCCGGGGCAGCTGCTCTCGCAGCAATTGTAAGAGCCAGTAGGCGGTTCGCAAACAGCCGGAGCGTCATACGACATTTTGGCTAAAATGGCTAAAATGGTTGACAAAAAGATCTTTTAAAATATAGTATTTTCGTGGGGTGGACATGTTTAAAGTCATGGTATGTTTTAAATTTAGAATCGGAATTATTTTATAAAATACAAAGGAGATATAATAATCATGAGTAAATTGCAAGGCGTATCCGATACATTGTTTATTCCATTGGTGGCGCGTATATTTGTATCAAAAAAATTCCCTGAATATTTTTTTGATGAAAAAGCCCTGTCACTGGAGAAATATATTCCGGACGATACTATACAAAAAAAGTCGTCTGAATACTCGCTTATGGCTTCCGTTGCCAGATACTACAATCTTGACTTAATGGTAAGGGCATTTATTAAAAGAAATGGTAAAAGTAATATCGTCTATCTTGGCGCAGGGTTTGAAACGGCATATTATCGTTTGAATGAACAAATTGCAACTTTTTATGAAATTGATCTGCCCGATGTAATTGCCGCAAGACGTATGATATTAGAAGAACAAGCAAATGAACTGTTAATTGCCGGTAATATGTTCGATATGGAATGGACAAAACAAATCGATAAATCAATTTCAACACTGCTTGTCGTTTCCGGTGTTTTTCAATATTTCAGAGAGAATAAGGTTATTCAATTTGTTAATGATGTAAAAAAGACTTTTTCAAATGTTGAATTAATATTTGACGCAACCAATGGGACAGGCATTAAATATGCAAATAAGTATGTAAAAAAAACCGGAAATACAGATGCGTTTATGTATTTTTACGTTGATGATAGTATGGAATTTTCAAAAAAAATCGAAACAAAATTGATAGAGGAACGTGTTTTTTTCACTGATGCAAGAAAAATGCTGGCAAAAAAACTGGGATTATATACTCGAATTGCAATGAAAATTGTTGATGATAAAAAACGAGCTATTTTATTACATCTCAGAATAAATTAACTTATGGGGAGTTTCGGCGGTGAAGTTGAGTTTACCGGAAAAAATATTCCCAAGCCAAAGAAGGACAATCCGGTCCTTTGAAAAAGCCGATATAATATTCCGAAACTGTATCCGTTCCTGCAGATCAAGTCCGGCGGTTGGTTCGTCGAGGATAAGAATTTGCGGATCGTTGAGCAATGCCTGGGCAATGCCAAGCCGCCGTTTCATGCCTCCGGAATAATGGATACAGCGGCGGCGTAAATCGTTGGTGAGCCCTACGGAATTGGTCAATTCAATAATCCGCATTTTGGCTTCTTCTGCCGGAATACCCTTTAATGCCGCAATATATTGCAGATAATCCCATATGGACAGACTCTAATTAATAGGTTGACAAGAATAAAAGAAATGCCTTTAAATGAATAAGAGGCAAGCATTAACGGTTGCAGAAGCAGAGACTCGTTTTTCAGACATACTTTTCCAAATATAAGGAGGTATATATGAACGCTAAACGGGACCTCTTAAAGGCTCTTGCCCTGTTCGTTTTAGTAATCATTGCTCTTAACGCCTGTATAACCAATGGAGCCGCACCGTCCGCGGACCAGACGGCACAGTACGAACAGGCTATACTAGAGTTGTTCAAAAACCTCAGTTTTTAAACAACAACTGCTAAAAAATTTTATGAGCAGGAACAAAATTACCATGAAGGGTAAACGGACAATTTTAGTCGTAGATGATGAGGTAAAAATTCTCAGCCTGGTAAAATCCTATCTTGAAATAAACGGATATACCGCCTTATGCGCCAAAACCGGCAGGGAGGGAATGGAACTTTTTGAAGAAAGCGAGGGTTCACAGAACCCCGTTTCCTTAATACTCCTAGACCTGATGCTTCCCGATTTTTCCGGTGAAGAATTCTGCAAAAAGGTCCGGCAGGCGTCGGATATTCCCATCATCATGATCACCGCCAAGGTTGATGAGGCAAGCATCATCCGGGGCCTTAACCTCGGAGCGGACGACTATGTATGCAAGCCCTTTAGCCCCCGGCAGCTTATGGCTCGGGTCGCGGCGGCATTACGGCGGAGCGGCGGCAGGGAAACGGGGGGCGCTTTTCTTTGCTGCGGCGATTTGACGATAGATACGGAAAAACGGATCGTCAGCCGGAGCGGGAAGGCGGTTAATCTAACCCGTGATGAATACAATATCCTTATCCTGTTTATGTCCGGCCGGGCAAAGATTTTTACCCGGGAAGAAATTCTTGAAGCCGTCAAGGGGGATGCGTATGAGGGCTTTGACCGTTCCGTAGACAGCCACATAAAACGACTTCGGGCCAAGATCGAAGACGACCCCCGGTCCCCCAGGTATATACTGACCGTCTATGGTATGGGCTACCGCCTTGGCGCCCCGGAAAGCATGCGAACCGGTGAGCGTGTCCCTGCCGGTTCCCGTAACACGGCGTGCCCCCAAGAAAAAGTATCACCAATAGAAAAAATAGCTGGGGGCACCCCATGACCATCACCCTGAAAAACCGGCTGGCCTTTACCTATGCCATCTTTATCAGCCTTGCCTTGGGGCTTTTAGCCTTTATAATCAATATCTTTACCGGCCTTTTCTTTGCCGCCTTAACCAAGGAGAATATCGCCAGGAAAAGTGAAGAAATTGTTAGGGATATGGGGGACTTGTACAATCCCTTAAGCCGCAGCTTTGATACCTTTTCTCTGGAGACCATGGGAATGCACTTTGTCCATGAAGGGTATATCGTAACAGTGGAAGATGCAGGGGGGGGGCTGATTTGGGACGCCCGTTCCTGTGATATGCA
>JAIRLQ010000299.1 GCA_031259345.1 Treponema sp. | reverse complement strand
GGCTTTGCGCAGCAAAGACCAGGGCTGCAAAAATGTGGGTGGAGGCTGGCGTGGGAATGGAGCGCAGCGAAATGACCTAGCAAAACCGTAGCCCGAGCCGCTTTAGCGGCGAAGCATATACAGGCCTGTTATGTGCAGTGCACCCGACGATTATTTGCATAATTGTCTTGTACTATCTGCATACTGTCATAATGCTTTTATTCGTTATTGTTAAATTTTTGTTGTTGTGGATAATTCCTTGTCTTTTTTCACAATAGCCTGTAATTCGTGAACAATATCGCTCAACGCCGCAAGCCGGACAGCCATGGATTCCCTTTTTGTAGCAGGACGTATTTTCTCTTGTTTTACTGCGGTTACTACAGCATTCACTTCGTCCTCAACTATAATGTTGTCATAGTTCATAATTACTCCCTTCTAATAAATGATAAAACTGTTTCCTTAATTTCATTGCATGAATAACCACTAAACAATCACACTCAATATCTTCAATAGCTATTATTTCCAATGCGTTTCCCAAATGATCAAAACCGACAAACAAACGTTTTGGCGGAGGATCATCAAGCACTAGATCGCTTCTGAAATTAAACAAACAGGAATAAATACTTTGCCTTGACACCCCATGTTTGTATGCACTATCCAAAACAATAATCTCCATAATATTATCCAAATATCAAGTCTATTTTTTATAGTATATTACAAAAACGACAAAAACGCAAGGGTATTTAGAAAATATTTATCATGGATTTGTATATTTTTTCATACACTGAAACCTTTTCTTTTTTAAAAAATGATTTTCCATAAAAGTATGCAATTCTTGGAATTTTTGTACATCTGAAAACTCCCCTTTTTAGATAAGCGTAGTCATTACTTTGCATATAATTTACAGAAGTTCCTTTATGTATATTCATTTCCTATAATTTTCCAATAAATTTTAGGGTGCATTTCGCATAACTACGTATAACCGCCCGAACGCGGTTAAGCCGGGAATCGCCGCTACTTCATTTCCTTGCCTTTTGGAGCGTTTTTTGCGATATTTGAAACAGGTATCCGCCGTTTTAGGCCCGAAAAAAGGGTTCTTGGCGCAAAATTGGGCGGCAGGGTTACCGTTCAAATCTTACAAAAGGTGTAAATATGTCCGACCAAAGCGTAGTTCCTCTCGATCAAATACTCCCCAATAAATTGCCCCTTGTGGCCCTTATGGGGCGGCCTATTTTCCCGGGGATTTTTACCCCTATTATGATCGGCAATCCCGCCGACGTGAAAGTGGTTGACGAGGCGGTCGCGGGGGACGGCCTTATCGGTCTTGTGATGCTCCAAAACGAGGCCGAAACTCCCACAATTATGGATCTGTACAAGGTAGGAACCGCGGCAAAGATCGTCAAGAAAATAAACCTTCCCGATGGGGGTTTGAATATCTTCATTTCCACGCTTAAACGTTTCCGGGTAAAAAAGACCCTTTCGGCTTCCAACCCCATTGTGGCGGCGGTGAGCTATCTGGAGGACGAGGAAGACGATACCAGCGAGGTAAAGGCCCTTACCAGGGCGCTTATCAGCGAAATGAAGCAGATCTCCGAAAATAACCCTCTCTTTTCCGAGGAGATGAGGCTCAACATGATCAACATCGATCATCCGGGAAAGATCGCCGACTTCATCGCCAGTATTCTCAATATCGAAAAGAACGAACAGCAGAAGATTCTGGAAATTCTCAACGTGCGCAGGCGCATGGAACAGGTACTGGTGTTCATCAAAAAAGAGCAGGAACTTCTGCGCATACAGAAGAAGATTCAGAAAGAGATAAACGAGAAAATCGAAAAGAGCCAGCGGGATTACTTTCTAAAAGAAGAACTCAAGGCTATCAAAAGCGAACTGGGAATGGCGACGGACGCCAAAAGCTCCGAGTACCAGAAGCTCAAGGAAAAGCTCGACGCCTTTAAGTTTGAAGGCGAGATAAAGGAGACGGTGGAACAGGAGCTTGAGAAATTCAGCCTGATGGACCCCAATTCGGCGGAATTTGTCGTTACCCGCAATTATCTGGACGTGATCGCCGCGCTTCCCTGGGGGGAGAGCGCGCCGGAACACTTCGACCTTAAAACCGCCAGGGATATTTTGGAGCAGGATCACTACGGCCTTAAAGATGTGAAAAGCCGGATTGTGGAATACCTTGCGGTACGGAAGCTGCGTTCCGCGGGGGGCGAGGCTCCTTCGGGAATCAAGGTTTCCGTGGGGAAAAAGGCTTCCACGGGAAAGACACCGGCCGAGGTTTCCGCCGGGACGGCGAATCACGACATACGGAAAATACCCGTGGGTTCCATTGTCTGCCTGGTGGGGCCGCCGGGCGTGGGAAAAACCTCGGTGGGCCGATCCATTGCCCGCGCCCTGGGCAAGCAGTTTTTCCGCTTTTCGGTGGGCGGCATGAGGGACGAGGCCGAAATAAAAGGCCACCGCAGAACCTATATCGGGGCGCTGCCGGGCAAGATCATTCAGGGGCTCAAGATCGTCAAGACCAGGGACCCGGTTTTTATGATCGACGAGATCGACAAGATGGGGGCCAGCTTTCAGGGGGATCCGGCAAGCGCCCTGCTTGAGGTGCTTGATCCGGAACAGAACAGCAGCTTTCGGGATCATTACCTGGATTTGCCCTTTGACATCTCCCAGATCTTCTTCATCGTTACCGCCAATACCCTGGACACGATCCCCGTGCCCCTGCTTGACCGTATGGAGATCATTCAGCTTCCCGGCTATATCGACACGGAAAAACTGGAGATCGCCAAACGCTACCTTTTGCCCAGGAGCCTTGAGAAAAACGGCCTCAGGAAGAATCAGGTAAAGTATTCGCGGGATTCCCTGCTCCACATCGCCAACGGCTACGCCCGGGAGGCGGGGGTGAGGAATTTCGAGAAAAACCTGGACAAGATCCACCGCAAGCTTGCCAGGCAGATCGTGGAAAATACAGAGGCCCTGGAAGAAAACCCCGTTCCATCCTTTCCACAAAATGACGCTTCCCCGTCTGCCGCCGCGGAGGCCGCATCTCAGGCGGAAACTTCGCCGTTTTCTCCCCCGGACGGCAGCAGCGCGGCGTTAAACGGCGCGGCGGCAGGTAATGGTGGAAAGCCCGCCGCCGGCACAAGGCCTTCCGGTACGGCCCTGGCGATTGAAGGGCAGAAATTTGTCATAGACAAAAAAACGGTGGAAAAACACCTGGGCAAGCCCCTCTTTCCCGAGGACGACATTAAAAAGGCGGACCGCCCCGGTATATCCGTGGGGCTTGCCTGGACCAGCATGGGCGGCGATACCCTGGTAATCGAGGCGGCCGCGGTGCCGGGTAAGGAGGGCTTCACCCTCTCCGGCAAGATGGGGGACATTATGAAGGAAAGCGCCGCCATCGCCATGACCGTGGCCCGGAAACTCGGTTCGGAACGCTACGGCCTTTCCACCGACTGGTTCGAAAAGAACCACATCCACCTGCACATACCGGAGGGGGCCACGCCAAAGGACGGGCCTTCGGCCGGGATCACCATGGCGACGGCCCTGTTGTCTTTGATGCGGAACCGGGTCATCACCGACCGGCTGGTAATGACCGGCGAGCTTTCCCTTACCGGGCAGGTGCTTCCCATAGGCGGCCTTAAGGAAAAGACCATTGCCGCCCGGCGGAACAGGGCCAAACACATCATTATCCCCAGGCAGAATGTACGGGATTTGGACGAGATCCCCGATTATGTAAAGAAAGGCATCGAATTCCACCCGGTGGAACGATTCGACGAAGTGCTGCGCCTGGCCCTGCCCGATTAGGAACGCCCGTGTACATTCATCCCAAGCTGGCCGCTTTTACCGATACCCTGGAAGCGATGTTCCACGAAGTAGATGAGGAGTTGGAGGAAGCCTGGGGTGACAGTTTTCCCCGCCACCCGAACCGCCCGGGCCGGGGGGAAACCTATAACCCGGAGATGGACGGGCTTTTTGAAATAGCCCCGGACTTTACCGTTGGAATCGGTTCGGAAAAGGGGAGGGGGTACATCCTGGGTTTCAGGATAGCCACATTGGAAAAGGTAAGCCCGGAGCAGTTTGAATTTTTAATGGATTTGACGGCGGATCTTCTGCGCCGGAAATTACCCCGTTTTTTTCCCGGCCGCAAACTGGAACTGGTCCGCGACGGCAAGCGCTTCAAAATAATCGGCGATTTTTCGCTCGGTGAGGCTTAGCCGCGTTACTACGCAACCCGTAGTTGCGCTATTCACCCAGGGCATCGGCGTTTACTCTCAATCTTCGAAAAGTTACTGAATTTTAAGAATTATAACCACGGAGATACACGGAGTTTTGGCTATATACTGCTTTAGGGATGGAATTTAACAAGCTGGGCTTCGAGTCTTGTTACCAATGCATCCAACAGCCAAGCGCAAGGGATTGAAGCGGTATCCTTTTGCCCGTTATGAACTGTCGGGCAAAAGATACAGGGAACCTCCGGTTCCACGTAA
>JAIRLQ010000291.1 GCA_031259345.1 Treponema sp. | reverse complement strand
CTATAACACATGATTAAAAGATGTTCAAGGCGTGATAAGGAAATGACAAACCTCACAGCCTGCTACACATCCAAGTTGCTTACCAACAGGGCGTTTTCCTCGATGAACTCGCGGCGGGGGGCTACGACTTCTCCCATGAGGGTTGTGAAGATGCGTTCGGCCTCTACGGTGTCGTCAAGGTGGACCTGGATGATATTCCGGCGGATGGGGTCCATGGTGGTGTCCGCCAGTTCCTCGGCGTTCATCTCGCCAAGGCCCTTGTAACGCTGGACGGAAACTTTTTCGGGGTTTTTGCCGGACTGGGTCAGGATGCGGTCTTTTTCCGCGTCGTCGTAGGCGAAGAAGCTTTTCCTTTCGTAGCTGATCTTGTAGAGGGGGGGCATGGCCAGGTATACGTGGCCGCGCTCGATGAGTTCGGTCATGTAGCGGTAGAAAAAGGTAAGGAGCAGGGTACGGATGTGGGAACCGTCCACATCGGCATCGGCCATGATGATGATCTTGTGGTAGCGGATCTTGCTGGCGTCAAATCCGCTGCCGCAGCCCGCGCCGATGCTGGCAATGATGGGCTGGAGTTTTTCGTTGGTAACAACTTTTTCGATGCGGGTCTTTTCGACGTTGAGCATCTTGCCCCAGAGCGAAAGTATTGCCTGGGTCTGGCGGTTCCTGCCCATTTTGGCGGAGCCGCCGGCGGAATCTCCCTCGACGATAAAAAGTTCGCAGAGGGCGGGGTCCTTTTCGCTGCAATCGGCAAGTTTGCCGGGAAGGCCGGCGCTGTCCATGGCGTTTTTACGGCGGGTGGCATCCCGGGCCTGGCGGGCGGCAATACGGGCCCTGGCGGCAAGGATGCTCTTTTCCAGAATGTTGTTTATCACGTCGGGGCGTTGATCCAGGTACAGTTCCAACTGTTCGTTGGTAAGGGTCTCCACAATGCCCTTAACTTCCGAATTCCCCAGCTTGGCCTTGGTTTGTCCTTCAAACTGTGGGTTGGGTACTTTGACGGAAAGCACCGCGGTAAGCCCTTCCCGTACGTCGTCCCCGGAGAGGCCTTCCTCCATTTTTTTGGCCTGTTTGGACTTTTTAAGGTACTCGTTCAGGGTACGGGTAAGGGCGGACTTGAAGCCTACAAGGTGGGTTCCGCCTTCACGGGTGTTAATGTCGTTCACAAACGAGTACATGATCTCGCTAAACCCGTCGTTGTACTGGATGGCACATTCCAGGCTTACGCCGTCCCGCTCCCCCTCAATGAATATGGGTTCCTTGTAGAGGACGGTTTTGTTCTCGTTCAGGTAGCTTACAAAGCTCTTTACTCCCCCCTCAAAGCGGAATTCGTGGCTTTTGGGGGTCGTAAGCCGCTCATCCCGAATGGTAATTTTAAGGCCCTTGTTGAGGAAGGCCAGTTCCCTGAGGCGGTTGGAAAGGATATCGAAGTTGTAGGTGGTAAGCTCAAAAATGGTGGAATCGGCCTTAAACCGGGTTACGGTACCTTTTTCCCTGTCCGCTGTGTTGTAGGGGAGGCCCTGGGGGGGGATAATCGTAGCGGGGCCCTCCGGAATCCCAATCCGGTAACGCTGGGAGTATATCTGGCCGTTCCGGTGGACAAAGACTTCGCACCACTCGGAGAGGGCGTTTACCACCGAAACCCCAACGCCGTGGAGGCCGCCTGAGACCTTGTAGGAATCTTTGTCGAACTTTCCCCCGGCGTGAAGCTGGGTCATGACCAGCTCAAGGGCGCTGACCCCCTCCTCCGGGTGAATATCCACGGGGATTCCCCGGCCATTGTCCTCTACCCGGACGATGTCGTTCCCCTCCAGAACGACTAAAATATTATCACACGAGCCCTGCATGGCCTCGTCTACCGAATTGTCTACAACTTCATACACTAAGTGATGGAGACCGTCGATACCGGTGGTCCCTATATACATACCGGGCCGGGTCCGTACTGCCTCAAGCCCTTTAAGTACCTTGATGTTCTCTGCTGAATAGGTCACGTTCATGGTAATTGATAATATTTGGCTTGCACAAAAAAGTAAAGATAACGTACAATTCTCTATGCGTTAAAGTTGTTAATTTATCATACTGAGACAGGGGATAAGGTATGTCTGAATCTGGTTATGAGGTTTTTTGGGGGGAAGCGGTAAGCCAGATCCGGTCATTCCTTACAGAACAGGAGTTTTCCATCTGGTTTTGCAACCTGGAATACCTGAATTCCAGTGAAAATCGTATAACCGTGGTGGTTCCTTCGTCATTTTACCGTGATCAGATAAGAACCCGTTACCAAAATCTTATAGAAAACACGTTAAAAGACCTTACGGGGAAGGAATTAATGGTTGAATTTGAGATTCGGCCCCGAATCAAGGGGGAATCCGCTGTTGTAGTCCCTGTTACAGACCTGAAAAAGACCAATTTTGCCCGGGAAAGGGTTGTTTTACCAAGTAGTCAAGAAAAAAAACCCCAACCAAAGGCGCCGCATCCCCAATTGCGGGAGGATTATACCTTTGAAAAGTACGTCATAGGGGAAAACAACAACTTTGCCGCCAACGCCGCCCTGGCAATCAGTAAGAACCCCGGGACTGCCTACAACCCGTTCCTTATCTATGGCGGAGTTGGCCTGGGAAAGACCCACCTTATGCAGGCAATAGGAAACTACATCCACGAAAATTCGCCCAGCAAGATCATCTACAGTACTGCAGAGAATTTTACCAATGAGTTCATTCAGTCTCTGAATGAACGGGGGATGACAGCTTTCAAAAACCGCTATCGTCAGGTGGATGTACTCCTTATTGACGATATTCACTTCCTGGAAAACAAGTCCGGAACCCAGGAGGAGCTATTTTTTACCTATGAAGCCCTGTACAACGCAAAAAAGCAGATCATTTTTACCTGCGACAGGCCGGTTGCAGAGCTAAAAAACCTTACCGAGCGCCTAAGAAACCGGTTTGAACGTGGTTTGAACGTGGATCTTCTTCCTCCAAACTACGAAACCCGTTGCGCTATTCTGAAAAGTAAGGTTGAATCGGGAAATATACCCATTTCCAACGAGGTTATCGACCTTATCAGCAAGAATATTTCAACCAATATCCGGGATTTGGAGTCGGCGCTGACCAAATTGACTGCTTTTGCCAATATGGTTCACCAGCCGGTAACTCTTGAACAGGCCCAACATCTTTTAAGGGACGTATTTGCCTCTCCCCGGCAGGCCAATATGTCTATCGATCTTATCCAAAACGTAGTGGCAAAGTACTTTTCATTGTCTGCAAATGACCTGAGAAGCAAGAAACGGGCCCAAAACATCGTATACGCCCGTCAAATTGCCATGTATATCATCCGGGAAATTACCGAATATTCCACTACCGAGATAGGCCAGGCCTTTGGAGGCAGGGATCATTCTACGGTAATGTACAGTTGCGACAAAATTGGCGAAAGAATGAAGGCTGATCCAACCCTGGAACCGACTATTGAAAGCCTAAAACGGCTGGTTAAGGAGGCGGGAGCCAAACTATAACGACAGGAAAATGCAAAAACCTGGGTAAAACATGGGGAAATACACCGAAAAAACAGTGCAAAAAACACGTTCTTCCCCAAAATGACCAAACCAGGGGATAGAGGATAAAGGTTTTCCCTTGTCTGTGGATACGCTAATTGCTTTACCTATAAGGAATTAGGACGTTTTCCACAAGTAAGAAGCCCCTATTATTACTACTATTTATTTATATATAATAAATAGGAACAGGAGTTACGTGAATATGAAATTTACCTGCGAGAGAAGCATGTTACAGAAGGAGATATCAGTTGCCCAGGAGATTATTTCCAGCAAGAATGTGGTATCTATCCTTTCAAATATCTATCTTAAAACCGAAAATGACACTCTTTTAATAAAAGCTACGGATAACAAGGTCAATTTTGAGACAAAAATACCCGTTACAGTGCTGGAAGAAGGGTCTACCACGGTATTTGGAGACAAATTTTTGGGAATTCTTAACTCAAGTCCCGATGGGGAACTGGTTTTTGAACAAACTTCTTCAAAACTCACCATAAAATCCGCAATAAAGAAGGCAAACTGGGAGTTAAAGAGCATTACCGCAGAGAAATTTCCGGAATTTAGCGTTTCCACGGTTGAATATTTTGATTTGCCGATTAGGGATTTCAAGGATATGGTTCAACAGACTGTCTTTGCCGTCTCTGACGATGAGACCCGGTACTTTATGAATGGCGTTTTTTTTGAAAAAACAGAGGATAAAATTGTCATGGTAGCCACCGATGGCCGGCGGCTTGCCTATATATCAAAACCGGTTGATTCGTCTATTAAAGATTTTTCCGGTGTAATTGTTCCTCCGAAGATTCTGAATGTTCTGGCCAAGCGGGCGGGGGACGAAGGGCCGGTCTCCATTTCTGTTACCGATAAGACCATTTTTGTTAAATTTGGGTATTATAGCCTTTCTTCAGTGCTTTTGGAAGGGCAGTTTCCCAACTACCGGCGGGTTATCCCTGAGAATCAGGAGAATTTTATTTCGGTAAACCGTCTGGAGATGCTGGAGGCTTTACGCCGGGTTTCTTTACTGGTGGAACAAAAATCGCACCGGGTCTATCTTGGGTTAACTCCCGGTAATATGGTCGTTTATTCAGAGGAAAACGAGATTGGGAACTCCAGGATGGAAATACCCTGTAAGTATGACGGGGAGGAGGTTTCTATAGCCTTAAACTACCGCTATATTGAAGAACCTTCCAAGGCGATGAAAGACGATGATATATGCATAAAATTCAGCGATCCGACGAAGGCGATAACCATTCAGCCTGTGCCGGAGAAGGATTTTTTTCATATTGTTATGCCTATGCAGCTTGATTAGCCATAAGCACAACAGGATGCCGGGAGTTTGTTGATCTTTGGGTTAAGCTGTTAGTCTTCAAGGGGGGTTTTTCTGCCCCTTTTTTTAAGGCCGTGAAGGAATTTATGGCGTATCCTTTTTTCCTGTGCCACCCGGCCCGGTTTTGAAGGATGACGGTATGCGGGAATCTGTGCCGCAGCACTGATAAGGTTCTCAAGGCGCGAATAAGAGCGCTTCAGGTTAAGCCGTTGGGATCGTTCCTTGTCGGAGGCAACGACAATTTCATCTTTGCCTGTGATACGTGCGGCAAGATTCTTTCGAAGCCGGTTCAATTCGGCTTCTGAAAGTCCTTCTATATCTTGAATTTTGATATGCAGGCAGACTTTTGTGTTTACTTTATTTACATTTTGGCCTCCCGGACCGCCGGATCGGGAAAAAACCACGCTGCTGTGGGCCTGTATAGAAGCGTAAAGGCGGGGAATATTCAAAATTTGGTCCTTTTACGGCTCTTTTTTCCAACTGAGGCTGTTTTAAAACCAACCGGGTCCTGGTACAAGCTCAATTGTACCGGATTTTAAACGTAGTTGACGAAGCCCTGTTGTTCTTAGAGAATAAACTATGACACAGCTTTCAACAACGCGTCTGTCAGAACATTTTCAGAACGAAGGATTGTCGAGGGAAGTGAATCATCGTTCTCATATCCGGTACCGGACATACGCAAAAGTAAAATTTCGGGGAATTCTGGAACAGGAAAGTATTCTCAAAGACATTTCCATTACCGGCTGCCGTGTTGAGTGTACTTCTTTGGCGGATATTCATGTTGGTTCCACCTATACTTTAGAGGTTATTCCGGAGTCAAGTTCACGAATCGGTCATTTTGACCTTGAAGTAACGGTAGTTTGGATTAGTATGGCCGGGTATTCCGGTGATGTGGGCTTTTCCATTACGGCCTCGCCCAAGGGTAAGCTGTTTCAACGCTATGTAGACTATCTTTCCTGGAAAGGAAGCCACGAGTAACGATTATTTCCGGTTTTAGGCGGAATTCGCAGAACAGTTAAGCGACAAAAAATGAAAGAAACCTCTCTTTCCGGGCGGATATACCAGGCGGTTCCGGGTTTTGAGTCCCACCTGGAGACTGAACTGGGGCTTACCGGGGTTATGTCCGCTAATTTAGCCCTTGCTGCGGTCTCAGCGGATTCAATACTGCCCCCCGGACCTTGGGGACC
>JAIRLQ010000280.1 GCA_031259345.1 Treponema sp. | reverse complement strand
AATAATGCGCTTAGGTATAGGTCTCTTACTTACGTTACCATTCCCGACACGGTGCTTGAAATTGGGGAGGAGGCGTTTGGGAGCTTGTCTTCTGGATCATCGAACAGCTCCATAAAGCTCCCCAAAAATCTCAAGAAAATTGGCGACTCTGCTTTTTACAACTGCAAGAATCTGGGCGGCGCCATTACCATACCCGCAGGCGTTACCGAAATCCTGAGTTATACTTTTTGCAACACTAACATTACCGAGGTAACCATCCCGGACAGCGTTGCCATGATTGGAGAAAACACTTTTAGTTTTTGCACGGAACTTACCACCGTCAAACTGCCCTCCCACCCCATACAGTATTTGCATACGGGTGGTTACAGATATGGTAGCGAAGGAGGGAACAATGACGCATTCAAGGGTTGCGGCAAATTAAGCCTTGCTACCCGCAAAGCCATTCAGGATTCGGGCTACACAGGGGAATTCTAAACAGGGCATATACCGCCGCCGCTTGCCGCAGTGTTTCCTCCAATGCGGTAGGCGGTTTTTTCAGAAAACCGGGGGAAAACATTTTTTGAAGGGTATTTTATGGTTACAGTACCAGAAATGAAAAAGGACTGTTCCGCTTGTTGTGGTTTATGGAAAAAACCCGGCGATGAAGGTTTTGACTATATCGGCTGTTTTGGCGCAACAGAAACGGCGGATCAGGTTATCGGTCATTTTATTGGTTTTTATGGCACCCAATCTGTTCGGGGCACATTTAGCATGGAAAAAACGCCTGATTCTAGTGGACATTATCCACTTGAAGGGGATGTAATAGTCAGTGAAAAAGACTATAGCCAAATATCCGAGAAAAACATGGATGTTGGCATAATTACAGAACCGTCAAAACGCTTCATCGAAACAGCAGTATTTGTTAAAAAAACATAAGTCCTACGCCTTGCGCCGTCCATGGCGCAAGGCGATTGTAAACGGGGCAAAATAATTTTGAAATTATTGTAATAAAACTATCACATAAAATATCATAGAAATAATATTGGAATAAATAATATCAAAGAAATTAATGGGGTACGGGCGGTACTTCGCATAACAGCCGGACCGTTATATGCAATACTTGCTGGTTATAGGGGCTTGTTTACGAACGTCCTTCAAACAACCGGACCGCTTCTTCCTTAACTTCTTCCAGGGCGCCCCCGTAATTTTCCTTGAGGGCATTCATGTTCTGGTTGAAAAAGGCAATAAATTCCGGGTCCTGGAAGGGATCGAGCCGGACTTCCCGGCCCAGGCGGCGGGACAGCTCCTCCTCCTTCTGGCGGAGTTTGGGGGCGTATTGCCGCCGTATCGCCTCTTCGTATTGGGCGGCCTGATCCAGATATTGGGACATGGCCTGAGTCAGTTGTTTATACAGGGCCGTAAACCGGCTGTTGTTAATCACCAGCTGGAGGCCCTTCCCCAGGGCTTCAAGCCGCTTTTCATCCTCCGGCGCCGACGGCTGGGCAAGCTGGGAAATCAGCACATCAAAGAGCCCCTGTTTCAGGCTTGAAAGCTGATCCTTCGGAATTTTTTTGAACTCTTCCTCCAGGCTTATTTTTGGATCGGTGAGGAATTCATTGGCCAGTTTTTTCCCCCGCTGTTTTGTTTCGTAGAGATCAATGCTGGATTTGTCGCTTTTAACCGCTTCAGTCCGTTCCAGGGCTATTTCCAGCGCGCTTTTTATTCGTCCCATGCTTCTCTCCTCATGCTTCTCTCCTCAAAAATACGCTGGAATGCCTTCCTGTTTCAAGGGATAAGCTCTGTGATTGACCCTTCCGCTGCTTTCCCGTACTATCCAAGTATCCCCCTAGGGGAAAAAAGAGCGTGACTAAGGAGGAAACATGTCTGCAAAAGTACAAACTCTCATCGGCATGGGCGCCTATCTTTTGGTGATGATCGCCATCGGACTCTGGTACGCCCGGCGGAGCAACAGCAGCCCGGAAGAATATTTTTTGGGGAAACGGGGGCTTGGGCCCTGGGTCGCCGCCATGAGCGCCGAGGCCTCGGATATGTCCGGCTGGCTTCTCATGGGGCTACCCGGCGTTGCCTACTTTACCGGCATAGGGGAGGCGTTTTGGACCGCCCTGGGGCTTTTTATCGGCACCTGGGTCAACTGGGCCATCGTAGCCAAACGGCTGCGCACCTATTCGCAGATCGCCGGCAACGCCATCACCCTGCCCGACTTTTTCAGCAAGCGGTTCCATGACAAACGCCGGATTCTCACGGCCATTGCCGCCCTGATTATCATCGTGTTCTTCTCCATTTATGCCAGCTCCCAGTTTGTCGCCTTTGGCAAACTTTTCGGCTATGTCTTCGACGCGGAGGATTACTTTATCGCCATGGTGATTCTGGGGGCGGTCCTCGTTACCCTCTACACCCTTTTGGGCGGCTTCCTGGCCGAAAGTACCACCGATCTGATCCAGGGCTTCCTGATGATTGGCGCCCTGCTTCTGGTGTTGGTTTTCGGGGTTGTCCATGCCGGCGGAGTGGGCGCGATAACGGAAAATCTTACAAAATTCTCCCGGTTTCTGGATATTTTCGGCATCGCCACCCCCGATACCGTGGACGACATCCAGAAGGTGGCGAACGGCGTTCCCCTCTTCGGCCCCGGTAAGAACTACGGTTTCCTGGCTATTGTGTCTACCATGGCCTGGGGGCTGGGTTATTTCGGTATGCCCCAGGTGCTGCTCCGCTTTATGGCCGTCAACAAGACCTCCAATATCCGGAAATCCCGAAATATCGCGGTAATCTGGTGTTTCCTTTCCATGTTTGCGGCCATTGTCATCGGCCTTATTGGCCGGGCCTGGCTGCCCGGTCTCCTTACCAGCGCAGGAAGCTCGGAGACTATCTTCATTCATTTGAGCACCCGTTTCTTCCCGCCCCTCATCGCGGGGATCGTGGTTTCGGGCATCCTGGCGGCTTCCATGAGTTCTTCCGATTCTTATATGCTTATCGCCTCTTCGGCGGTATCCAACGACATTGTGAAGGGTATTATCAAAAAGGACGCCGACGAAGCTTTGGTCATGTGGATCGCCCGGATCGCCATGCTGGCGGTTATGGTTTTCGGCGTGATTCTGGCTCTTTCGGGGAACGAGTCGATTTTCCGTATTGTTTCCTACGCCTGGGCCGGATTCGGCGCCGCTTTCGGCCCCCTGATCCTCTTCAGCCTTTTCTGGAAGCGGACCACCTTCCCCGCCGCCGTGGCGGGTATGGTTTCCGGCGGCGCGATGGTGATTATCTGGAAACAGGTAATCGCCCCCATGGGCAAAAAACTGGTAGAGCAGGGGACGGAGATTGGTGAGGTGCTTACCATCTACGAACTGCTCCCCGCCTTCATCATTTCCTGTCTGGTGATTCTTGTGGTCAGCCTGGCGACCCAAAAGCCTTCGGCGGAAATTGAAAAGCAATTTGAGGCGGCCAAGGTTACGGAATTTTAGGGAAATTCCCGCGAACCACCGGAACGAAGCGGTAGTTTGAAGAAGGGTAACCACGGACATGACGGACAAACACGGACAACATAAAGAATTTCATTCAGAAAATCTGTGTTCGTCCGTGGTTGATATTATTCTCTTAACAAGACACTATTCCCGGCTTTCCGGGACTTGGTTGTCAGACCAAATGTCCCGCAGTTTAATCGTACAGCCCGGCAGGACCGACACGGGGACTTCGTCGTTTTCGCCGGCAACGGTGGTTATGTAGCGGCCCTGGTCAAGAATATGTATTTCCACGGTTTTTGCCATACCGTCCACAACCCAATATTCCGGGACCCCCGCGGCCAGGTATTTTCTGAACTTCAGCAGCCGGTCATGCCGGGCATTGGAAGGGGAGAGTATTTCGATAATCATATCCGGCGCGCCTTCACAGCCCGCCCTGGTTATTTTTGAGCGGTCACAGACGACCACAAGGTCAGGCTCCAGAAAGGTATCGTCGCTGAAATCGGTCCTGGGAAAAAGCCTGACCCCAACGGGCGCGGAAAAAACCTGGTAGGGCTTTCCCTTTAAAAACTGCCACAACTGTCCGAAAAGTTCCCTGCTGATTATTTGATGATCGGTAGTAGGCAGGGCCATCATAAACATTTCCCCGTCGATAATTTCCATCCGGGTTTTTTCATCCGTTTCCAGTACATCCGCATAGGTATAGGGCGCGTCTTCTAGAGAGTATGCGTTTGACATATTGAAAGTATACACCTCCGGGCTCAGGCCGGCAAGGCTCGTCCCGCTTTCGAAAAAGGTATAAAATTAGATAAGCCGGGTTCCTCCGCCCTTCAGGCCCGCCTCATAGAGCTTCCCGCAGGCAATAAACATGGGGAGTTTTGATCCCGCCAGAATAATATCCGATTCCGCCGCCATATCGATCATATCCCGGCTGGGGGCCTTGCCCCGGACAAAAATGATGGCGTGAATATCAAGCAGTCCCGCCGTGCGGATAACCTGGGGGTTCACCAGGCCGGTCAGAAGAAGGACCCGGTCTTTAACAAAGGCCATTACATCGCTCATTAAATCGGCGCCGCAGGCGGACGCTACTTCAATGGTGGCCTTATCTTCACCGGAGAAAAACTGTCCGTCCAAAATCTTTACTGCTTCCATTACGGTCATCATCATCCACCCTCTCTTAATAAAGAATAACATAAAGACAGAAGTGATTCAAGGAACCTGGAAGAAGGCCTTTACTTTAGGGCATTTTGGATATATATTCGGAATATCACCGGGTATAAACCTGTTGGGGAGGATTTCTATGGCTGAACATATTTTGCATAAAAAGGAGACCAAAAAGGCTCCGCAGAAGACATTAAAAGAAAAACGCAAGGAAAAAAAGGACAAGGAAAAAGGGTCAGGCGCCAAGGCTCCCTGAAGAAGCGTTAAGAGGGAGAAGTTAGGACTTTTGGCGGCCGGGGCTTTATGGTACTCCCGCCAGGACCGGCGCCGGGTTTCTTTTGTTCCCTAACTTCTCCCTTTTCCCAAACTAAAACGCAGGCACCACTCCGCCGTCATAATTGTTCAGGATGTAGTCCTTCACTTTTTGGGACTGGAGGGCTGTTTTTAGCGCAAGAATCTTCTTGTCGTTTTCGCCGCCCTTTTTCACCGCCACGATGTTTACATAGGGGGAATCGGCCCCTTCAATAATGAGGGAATCCCTGACCGGGTTGATTCCCGCTTCCAGAGCATAGTTGCCGTTGATCACCGCGGCATCCACATCTCCCAGGGACCGGGGAAGCTGAGCGGCTTCCAGTTCCTGGAATTTTAAATTTTTGGGGT
>JAIRLQ010000278.1 GCA_031259345.1 Treponema sp. | reverse complement strand
TGAGACAACCCGGCCGGTTGTCTCACAGGCGCGGTTGTTGTTGGGGCTGTCCAGGAAGCAACCGACTTCCTGGACGCCCCCAACAACTCTATTCAATCCGGGGATCCTGCGGGGTTCCCGGATCAAAGGGGTTTGCGGTATGAGCGGTGAGTATATTCTTGAAATGAAAAATATTGTAAAAACTTTTCCCGGCGTTCAGGCGCTGAAAGGGGTGAACCTCCAGGTCCGCCCCGGGGAGATCCACGCCCTGATGGGAGAAAACGGCGCGGGAAAATCCACCCTGATGAAATGTATCGCCGGTATTTATAAACCCACCAGCGGGGAAATTTATTTTGAGGGAAAACTCCGGGAACCCTACAGCCCTTCTGAGGCCCTGCGCATGGGCATCGCCATGATACACCAGGAACTAAGCCCGGTACTGCACCGGCCCATTATGGAAAATGTTTGGCTGGGCAGGGAACCTTTGACAAAACTGCATTTGGTAGACCACAAAAAAATGCACGAAATGACCAAAGAGGTTTTGAAGGAAATAGAGCTTGAGGAAGATCCTTCTGTCCTTATGGCGAATCTTACGGTGGCAAAAATGCAGATGGTCGAAATCGCCAAGGCGGTTTCCCATAACGCAAAATTGATAATAATGGATGAGCCCACTTCGGCCCTGACGGATAAAGAAATTAAACAGCTTTTTAATATTATAAGAAAGCTGAAAAGCCAGGGGAAGAGCATCATTTTTATTTCACATAAATTGGACGAGATTTACGAAATTTCCGACAGGACTACAGTGTACCGGGACGGCGCTTATATCGGAACGGAGAACACCGCGGAACTTAAAGTAGACAAACTTATCAACATGATGGTAGGCCGGGACGTGAATGATCTTTTCCCGAAAGTGGCCTGCCCCATAGGCGAAGTGGTATTTGAGGTAAAAAATCTTTCTAACCGCAGATATTTTAAAGATGTTTCATTTACCGTGCGGAAAGGCGAAATCCTGGGTGTTGCGGGTCTTGTTGGCGCCGGCCGCTCCGAAGTGGTGGAAACCATATTCGGTATGAGACCTCATATCTCGGGAGAAATATTTGTTAAAGGAAAAAAAGTTGAGATTAAAAGCCCCCAGGATGCCATTGGTTACGGAATGGCATGGCTTACGGAGGATCGCCGGGGGTCGGGAATTTTCCCCATGCTTACGGTACAGCTTAATATCGCCATTGCTACGATCCCTAAATTTATCGGTAAGATGGGGCTTTTAAAGGAAAGGCAGTTAAACCAAAGGTGCGAAGATTTTATTAAAAAAATTCAGGTAAAGACCCCAAGTCTTAACCAGCGGGTAGAAAATCTTTCCGGGGGGAACCAGCAGAAGGTGCTGGTGGCCCGTTGGCTTATGACAAATCCCGATATTCTTTTTCTTGACGAACCAACCAGGGGAATTGACGTGGGTACCAAATCGGATATCCACCGTTTTATTACAAATCTTGCGGGAGAAGGCAAGTCAATCGTGATGGTTTCATCGGAACTGCCGGAGATTATGGGTATGTCAGACCGCATTATGGTCATGCACCAGGGGAAGATAACAGGCATTGTTGAAAATACAAAGGATCTGACGCAGGAAGAATTAATGGCCTACGCAACGGATACAGTGGAAGAATACAAGCGCTCCAAGGGAGGAAAATAAATGGCGGCAAAAAATTTGGATATCAGGCAGATTATCAGGAAATACGGGATTGTCATTGTTCTTGTTCTGCTAATAATTCTTCTTAGTATTGTGCAGCCGGCTTTCCTGAGTTCTACAAATATTTTTAATGTGCTTACTCAGAGCAGCATTTTTGGCATCATGGGCCTGGGTATGACTTTTATCATTATAAGCAAAGGCATTGACCTTTCGGTAGGTTCGATACTGGCTTTTTCCGGCGTGGTTATGGCGAGTTTTGCCCAGGTGCCCGGGGCTACGGAAAAATATTTTCCCAATATGCCATTGCTGCCCGTTATAGTGCCCATTGCGGTGGCTTTGGCAATAGGCGCGGGCTGCGGTTTTGTTAACGGCTTCTTTGTGGCAAAGACAAATATTCACCCCTTTATCGCGACTTTGGGTATGCAGACTATCGCCAGGGGCTTTGCCCTTATTTACGCCAACGGGCGGCCGGTCAGTAACCTGAGCCCTTCTTTAACTGCGCTGGGCGGCAAGGTTTTTAATGTAATCCCCGTGCCGGTGATTATTTACGGCGTTTTGATTGCCTTGGGCACTATTCTGCTTAATAAAACACGCTTTGGGAAAAATACCTTCGCTATAGGCGGCAACCAGGTCGCGGCGGAGGTGTCGGGGATAAATGTGCCTAAGTACATTATGTTGATCTATACCCTGGGCGGACTTTTGGCGGGTATTGCCGCTATCGTGTTTGCCGGGCGTGTCGGCAGCGTACACCCCGGTGCGGCTGAAGGTTACGAGCTTACCGCCATAGCGTCCACTACCATCGGGGGTACTTCCCAAACCGGCGGTATCGGCACCATTTGGGGCGCTTTTGTCGGCGCTCTGGTACTGGCGGTTATGCGTAACGGTTTTACTCTTCTGGGGGTAAACGCTTACTGGCAGAAGGTGGCCGAAGGCGCAATTATTATCGGCGCGGTTGTGGTTGATATGCGTAAAAACGCAAAACGTGATTAAGGGGATCCAATGAAAAAAGTACGCATAGGCTCGGTAGGTTTAGGCCGCTTGGGGCTCCGGCACGCCGAAAACATAGCGGGCAGAATGCAGAACGCGGAGCTTGCCGCGCTCTGCGATGTGGATAAAGCCAAGCTTGATGAAACGGCGGCAAGGCTTGGGGTTCCAAACCGGTTTACTTCGTTTGACGAATTTATAGCGTGTAAAGATATTGACGCGGTGGTTTTGGTTTCGCCTTCGGCTCTGCACACAAAGCAAATTACCGCCGCCCTGGCCGCCGGGAAGCATGTGTTTTCCGAAAAACCTCTGGGGGTTACGGTAGGGGAATGTAAGGAAGCGGAAAAGGCG
>JAIRLQ010000216.1 GCA_031259345.1 Treponema sp. | reverse complement strand
TATAATGGACTTGTTCAATAACCCGGTTGGTTACCGAACAAGTCCTGCAAAATGCTCCGCATTTTGCTGTTTTTTTAGCGGAAGTTGTTTAAAAACTGAGGTTTTTAAACAACTCTAATCCAAAAAGAGGGTGATTATGTCTAAAGAACAAATCCTTAAGCGATGCGAGGCCGCAAAAGAAGATACCTGGGATCTTTCAAAATTATTCCCAAGCGATGAAGCGTGGAACGGCGCTCTGGAAGAATATGAAAAACTTGGGGAAACTGTTTCTTCTTTCCGGGGAAGCCTGGGCGGAGGCGCGGAAAGCCTTGCCGCATGGCTCGTCTTTATCCGTAACCTGAGTATCCTTGGGGAACGCCTGGGCTATTATTCCGATCTCCGCCAAACCGAGGACGAAGGGGACAGCGCCGCCCGTACCATGACAGGCAGGTACATGATGGCGGCCTCCAGGGTATACGCCGCCGCGTCCTGGGCAGATCCGGAAATTATGGCAATCCCCGACAAAGAGATGGCCGCCTTTTTGGAAAACCCCGTCCTTGAGGAATACAAAATCTACCTTAAAAAATTACTGCGCTATAAACCCTATACATTAAGCGACAAAGAAGAACGCATCATCGCCCTTCATTCCGAGGGGGAGCATCTTGCAGACGGGGCCTTTTCTGTACTCACCAATGTGGATATTGATTTTGGCGTCCTTGACACTCCCGAAGGCAAGCGGCCTCTTTCGCAGTCTACCTGGCCGGTGTTTATGGAAAATCCGGATCGCTCTTTCCGCCAAAAAGCCTACACGGCTTTTTACCGGCATTTTGACGCCCATAAAACAACCCTTGCCGCGCTGTATGCGGGTTCAGTTAAAATCGATGTCATAAACGCCCGTATTCGGGGCTTTCCGTCCGCCAGGGCCGCTTCTCTTTATGCCGATGATGTGAGCGAAGCGGTGTACGACAATCTTATCAGCACAGTGGGCAAAAATCTTGACAGCCTGCACCGGTACTATACCTTAAGAAAGCGCGTCCTCAAACTTGACGAACTGCGGCACTACGATGTGTATGTCCCCATGATTCCCAATGTAAAAAAGAATACTGCCTGGAACGAGGCGGTAGATCTTGTTTCAAAAGCCCTTTCTCCTCTGGGGGAAGAATATACCGCCACCCTGCGGGGGGGCCTTTTGGGCCGCTGGGCGGACCGCTACGAAAACAAGGGCAAACGTTCAGGCGCTTTTTCCGCCGGCAGTTACACAGGCGATCCCTACATTCTTATGAATTACAAAGATGATGCCATAAGGGATGTGTTTACCCTGGCCCACGAAGGCGGGCATTCCATGCATTCATGGTATTCCGCCGCTTCAAATCCGTTCATGCACTACTCGTATTCCATTTTTGAGGCGGAAGTGGCAAGCACTTTTAACGAAGAACTTTTGTACCGTTATCTGATTAAAGAAGCGGCATCTTCCAATGACGGGCTAAAACTGTATCTTGCGAACAAACGGGCGGACGATATTCTTGCCACGCTCTACCGCCAAACCATGTTTGCGGAATACGAAAAAATTACCCACGAAATGGAAGAAGCGGGAAAGCCCCTTACCGTTGATGTGCTGCGGGGCGAATACCGCCTGCTTTTGGAAAAATATTTTGGAAACGCCATGACGCTCGAAGACCTAAGCGACCTTGAAGGGCTGCGCATACCTCACTTTTACCGTGCTTTTTATGTGTACAAATATGCCACAGGAATTTCCGCGGCTCTGGCCCTGGCGGAACGGGTTTTAGCCGGCGGCGAAGATGAAAAGCGTGATTACTTTGCCTTTCTTAAATCCGGGGGTTCCCGCTTCCCCATCGAAAGCCTTAAAGTCGCCGGTGTGGACATGTCGTCGCCCGCGCCGGTAGAAGCGGCCTGCAAAGTTTTTGGAAGGATAGTCGAAGAACTGGACAAGGCAGTATAAAAACCCCTAAAAACGCCGCTTGTCCTATAAAGTACCGCTGTCATATAAAAATCACGTTTGCCCTTACGGCTTTTACTTATAGGATCTAAGTAAATCGGGTTTGTCAAAGAAAAATTTTGCTTGCTATTTCCCGGTTTATCAGGTATCCTGATTACAAGCAATTTGAGGAGGCAATCATGAGTAAATCAGAAATAGCGCAAAAAGCAATAGAAGAGGGAAAGGGGATTTTCCGTCTTACCCCCACCTGGGTGCCCCGTTCTTTCTGCCGTCCCGGCAAACGGATGAAACTTCACCCAAACGATTACTATGTGTTCGGTCTTGAACGGGGCGGCATTGACGAACGCTGGTTCGCATCCACCACTCACGCCGACAACGGCCCCGGCACGCCCGACGACGAGGGTTTAAGCTACATTGTTACCAACGACGGAAAAGACAAGGTTTTGTTAAAGGATGCGGTTGATATTCTTAAAGCCGATGTTATCGGCGACGCATTGTGGAAAAAATACGGCAGATGGTCAATGTTTTCCAAATTCTTCGATAATTTTGGCCCCTTGCCCCATCATGTTCACCACCGGGACATGCACGCCAAACGTATCGGCATGTCCGGCAAACCGGAAATGTACTTTTTCCCCGCTCAGGTAAACAACCACGGCGGGGAGTTCCCCTTTACCTTTTTTGGTTTAAATCCCGAGACCACCAAAGACGAGGTGCTTGCCGCCCTTAAAGGCTTCGCGAAAGGCGATAACCGCCTTCTTTCCCTGGCCAAGGCCTACGCCCTTGATGTGGACACGGGCTGGGACGTTCCACCGGGGGTACTCCACGCGCCGGGCAGCCTTTGTACCTACGAGCCCCAATTCGCGTCGGACGTGTTCGCCATGTACCAGTCGGTATTGTACTTTGGGCATTGCGTGCCCGAGGACTTTCTATGGAAGAACTGTCCGCCGGAGGAAAAGGGCAATTACGATTACCTTTTGGAAGTGCTCGACTGGGATAAAAACATCGACCCGGATTTCCACAAAAACCGCTTTATGGCGCCCAAACCCGTTAAGCCCGTTGAGCAGATGAAAAGCGAAGGCTATATCGAAGAATGGGTGTGCTACAAGTGTAAAGAAGCCGGCGCCAAGCGCCTTACGGTACTGCCGGGCAAAACCGTTACAATTAAGGACGCCGTCGCCTATGGCATTATCTGCCTTCAGGGCACCGGCAAATTTGGCAGCTATGCCCTCGAAACGCCCTCTCTAATCCGTTACGGCCAGCTTACCAATGACGAGTTCTTTGTTACCGAAAAGGCCGCCAAAGAAGGCGTTACCATTACCAATGTTTCGGCCTGCGACGAGATCGTTATTCTTAAGCACTTTGCCGAAAACCCGGAATTGGTTATTTAGAGTCTGTCCATAATGTAGACACATTATGGACAGACACTATTTAGAGGGGCTGTTCCATCGAACCTCCGGCTCGCCTTCAGTTTTTGGACAAGCGCCGGAGGCTGTCCATAAAGCTATATCGGAAGTTCCCGGTTAACCCAGAGTGTATCAAAGAGCACCTGGGCCGCGCCTTTTGCGGTGGAGTATTCATCAAACACACCGGCGCTAAGATTAAGATTTCTGTTTTCCCTGGAGACAAGATGATCTTCCATCGCCGACTTGATTTTTTCAAGAAACTCGTTGCCGTTTTGCGCAAGGCCCCCGCACAGGATCACCCGGTCCGGGTCCAGGATATTTACCGCGAAGGAAAGGGCCATGCCGATATACCTGGCAGCCGAGTTAACGATTTTGACGGAAATACCGTCTCCTGCCCGGGCCGCGTCAAACACCATTTTCGCGTCAATCAAGGAAGTGTCGCCGCCGCACAATTCGGTAATTTTTGAGCGGGCATGATGCAGAATAATCATGCGCGCCTGCCGGGCTATTGCCTCACCGGAAGCTACCGCCTCAAGGCAGCCGGAGTTTCCGCACTTGCAAAGAGGGCCGTCCCTGTCCACCACGCAGTGCCCCAGTTCTCCGCTGATGCCCCCCGTCCCGTCGTAAAGCGTTCCGCCGGAAATAATGGCTGCCCCAATGCCATAGCCAAGATTAACGCACAGGGTGGTATGGTCCCCGTCCCTTGTAGAATGGGTCTCGTTGACCGCCAAAGCCTGGGTAGAGTTTTTTACCAATACCGGACAGGGGATGCCTTTTTGAAGCCAGTCCTTGAGGGGAATATCACGCCAGCCAAAGTCGGGCGCTGTAATAACCCTGCCCGTTCCCGGCTCGATTAACGCCGGCATGGCAAAGCCTGCCCCAAGTACATCGCCGTTTTTTTTCATTAGCTTTCTAATAAATTGAAGGGTTCGTTTTTGCACATAGCCGATAAATTGTTTTTCCGGGAAAGGGTCGCCCGTGGGCTCCTTCATCGAAGCGATCTCCGCCCCAATAGCGTTATTCGCCACCATGCGAATGGTACTGCGGCCAATGTCAACCCCAACGTAAAAGCAGCGCCTGGGATCGATGGCAAGTATCTCCGGCTGTTTGCCAACCCCTGTTTCGCTCTTCCCGGCCGACTTAATCATCCCTTTTTCAAAAAGGTCATCCACAATGACCATAACCGTGGGAATGGAAAGGTCTACCCGTTTTGCAATAGCCGCGCGGTTTATCGGCCCCTCACGAACGAGGCAGCGGAACACATTATATTTGTTGGTTTGCGCAATTTGTGTCTGATTCAACTTTTTATCATAAGGCATAGTATGATGATACCCCTATTGTAAAATATGATCAACTTTATTATCCTAACTTACAGGAGTTAAATAACAAGCTGCCGCGTAAATTATTATGAGCATAGTAAATAAAACCATGATGGCGTGCAATCTTTACGGGATAGGAGATTTACGCTACGAGGAAGTCGCCGTTCCGTCTTTAAAACCCGGCGAAGTGCTATTAAAAGTAAAAGCCGCGGGCATTTGCGGATCCGACATTCCCCGTGTTTTTGAAAAAGGAACATATCACTTTCCCACCATTCCGGGGCATGAGTTTGCCGGCGAAATTGTCGTAGTTAATTCCGGGGACGAAGCCCTTTTAGGGAAAACCGCATCCGTCTTTCCTTTGCTTCCCTGCTTTACCTGCGAGGCGTGCCAGGAAGGCGAATATGCGCAGTGCGCCAATTACGATTACTACGGCTCCCGCCGGGACGGCGCTTTTGCCGAATACATTGCCGTAAAAAAATGGAACCTCGTGCCGGTGCCCCCGGGCGTTAAGGCGGAACACGCCGCCATGTGCGAACCCTGCGCAGTGGCTATTCACGCATTAAGCCAGGCGGAAATAAAACCGGACGGCACAGTTGCAATTTTTGGCGCGGGGACTATCGGCATTCTTGCGGCCCAGGCCGCAAGAGGGCAGGGGGCGCGTACCGTAGTTTTGGTTGATGTTGACAACGCCAAACTGGACTTTGCCCGCAGCCTGGGCTTTGAACATACCGTAGACAGCAAAACCGAAGACCCCGCCCTATATATTAAAAACATGTGCGGCGGCAAAGGCGCAGACCTTGCCCTGGAAGCAGCCGGCGTCGCCGCCACCGCCGAAGGCTGTTTTAAAGCAACAAAAAACTTTGGCACGGTAGTGCTTATGGGGAACCCGTCAAAAAACATGGATATATCCCAAAAAGCCTATTGGGAAATCTTGCGAAAACAGCTTACCCTTAAAGGCACCTGGAATTCGAGCTACAGCAGCGCCAACAACAACTGGCATACCGCAATTCAATACATGGAAAACGGCGTGTTCAATTTGGACAAACTTATCACCCACCGGTTTTCTTTTTGTGAATGTAATAAAGCATTTGAATTGGCAAGAACCCGGAGCGAACCCTGGGTTAAAATTATGTTTATAAACAATTAGGGGAATGACATGAAAGCGGCAGTGTATCTGGATAAAGACAAAATGGAAATACAGGAAGTTCCCACCCCCGCGTTAGACGCCGGCAGCGTCCTTGTAAAAGTAGAAGCCTGCGCGGTGTGCGGATCGGACATACGCATTTTTCACCACGGCAATTCACGGGTTAAGCCCCCCCAGATTTTGGGCCACGAAGCCGCAGGAGAAGTGGTTGAAACCGGCGCCGATGTAACGCGCTTTAAAAAAGGCGACAGGGTAGCCATAGGCGCCGACGTCCCCTGCGGCGAATGTAGTTTTTGCGAAGCCGGCATCGGCAATAATTGCCAGATAAACTATGCCATGGGCTACCAGTTTGCCGGAAGCTTTGCCGAATACGTGCTTCTTAACAAAACAGTCGTTAACTTTGGGCCGGTCCATACAATACCGGACAGCATGGCCTGGGACGAAGCCGCCTTGGCGGAACCTCTTGCCTGTGTGCTAAACGCCGTAGAACTTACCAATATACGCCTGGGCGACACAGTAGTCATTATCGGGGCAGGCCCCATAGGATGCATGATTATCCCTATCGCGTATATGTGTGGTGCCTCAAAAGTGATCGTGGTACAGCGCTCCCGCCCCCGCCTGGAAGCCGCAAAAAAATTCAACGCCGGCGTGTATATCTGCTCATCTGAAGAAGACCCCATTAAACGGGTGCTTGAAGAAACCTCAGGCCTTGGGGCGGACGTTATTTTTACGGCAAACCCCTCGCCGCAGTCCCATGCCGACGCCCTTAACATGGCAAAAAACCGCGCGCGGATAAATCTTTTCGGCGGCCTTCCCGCAGGAAGCACCGTAACGCTGGACACCAATATCATTCATTATAAAGAACTCATCGTCATGGGCGCCCACGGCTCCCTGCCCCGCCACCACCGGAAGGCAATCGATCTTATTGCCGCAGGCAGGCCGGACATCAAACCGTATATCTCTCATCACTTTCCGCTGGATAAAATAAAAGACGCCTTTGAAGCCGCCGAAGGGCATAAGGGCATGCGCGTCGTCGTGCATCCCTGGGGGGGGCAATGTGAATAGCCCCCGGCTTCCAGCCTGCCTTTCGCCCTCGATGATGTGCGCGGACATTTTTAGGCTGCAGGAAACAATACGCCTCTTTGAAAAACTGGGCATCCCCTATCTGCACATCGACGTAATGGACGGCTCCTTTGTACCCAACATCATGCTGGGCACCGGCGAAGTCAGGCAGATGCGGGACTTTTCTTCCATCCCCCTGGACATTCATTTAATGATAGAAAACCCCGGCGACAAAATTGAATGGTTTAGCCCGGGCGCCGGGGATTACATTTCGGTCCATGTTGAAGCATGCCGGCATTTTCAGCGGGTGCTCGCAAAAATCCGCTCCCTGGGCGCAAAGCCTATGGCGGCAATAAACCCCGCCACGCCGCTTTCGGCAATCGAAGAAATCTTTCCCGATATTGACGCGGTGCTGGTAATGACGGTGAACCCGGGTTACGCGGGGCAGAAGCTGGTGCCCCAAACCCTCGAAAAAATTTCCCGGCTGAGAAAAACGCTCGACGACAAAGGCTTCCCCAATATCGAAATAGAAGTAGACGGCAATGTTACCCTTGAAAACGCCGTTAAAATGAGAAACGCCGGCGCCGGTATTTTTGTGGCGGGCACCTCCCTTATTTTCCGGGAAGGCGATATGGAAGCACACATACGCGCGTTTTATAAGGCCATGGAAGAAAGCGGCGGCGGCCTTTGTTAAAAA
Source organism: Treponema sp. (assembly GCA_031259345.1). GTDB lineage: Bacteria > Spirochaetota > Spirochaetia > Treponematales > Breznakiellaceae > JAIRLQ01. The sequence continues at coordinate 273 of JAIRLQ010000216.1, read as the reverse complement.
CTTCCAATGCAAGCGCATTTCCCCCGTAATACAAACAGGACGCCCGGGCGCTGCCCCGGCTGGGTGCTAGATGGACGAAGCTCCTTACGCGCTTCGCGCCATTGTTTGTTTTACGTTTATTGTCGTAGGGGTACGTTTTCTGCGTATAACATTATCCTGGTCGTCGTTTCGCCATACGCACCGCCGGGGAAGCCGCCCGGCGTCCTGTTTGCGTTGTCGGGAAATATGCTTTTCATCTGCCCGGCGGTAGTTACAAGCCCCGCCCTGGAACAG
>JAIRLQ010000160.1 GCA_031259345.1 Treponema sp. | reverse complement strand
TCGGCATCTTTCTGAAAAACATCATAATGCGGTTGCCCTGCATCCGTCCGTCTTGAACAGGCGAAAAAGATACAATAGTATAAAATTAAGGGGGAGATTATGTCCAATGCCGATAATCCTTATCAAAGCCCGGAGACTGTAGCGGCTCCTGTAGCCCCTCTGGTAAATCAGGGCGTTCTTACCGAAAACATGCTGGCCCAACTTAAAGCCGCTTCGCCCTGGTTACGCTTTGTCGGTATCCTGGGTTTTATAGGCTGCGGGCTCATGGCCTTTTTTGGTGTGATTTTTTTGGCTGTCATTCCTCTTTTAAGAGCCGCCATGTGGGAAGTGGCTTCCGAAATGGGGGAATTTGGCAGCGTTTTTGGCAACGCTTTTAGTTCTGCCTTTGGCGGGACCATGACTGTTTATTTTTTTGGCGCCGCCGCGCTTTTTTTCTTCCCCTCGCTTTTTGCGTACCGTTTTGGAAGCAAAATTCGTTCTTACCTTAGAACCGGCGCCGACGGGGATCTGGAACTGGCTTTTAAAAGCAATAAATCTTTCTGGAAGTTTATCGGGATCCTTGCTATTATCCAGTTGGCTTTTGTTCCGGTAATAATTATTGCCGGCATTGGCATTGCGCTGGCCCAGGTCTTCTAATGTTGTCTTTTGATAAGGCCGGGATAGACTCTTCCCTGGGGACCGAAACCCCCGAAGGAATAGAGTATGTCCTTTTTCCCGCGGGCTTCCCCTGCCGCGTTTCCGCGTGGGGGATCGATATGCTTATCAAAGCTGTGTTCCTTTTGGGCCTTATTATCGGGATAAGCATTGCGTATCAGGTTATGGGCTTTTGGCTTTATTTGCTTTTGAATTTTGCGCTTGACTGGTTTTATTTTACCCTTTTTGAAATTTTCCGGAATGGCCAGACTCCGGGGAAACGTATTATGGGAATAAGGGTAGTGAAGGGCGACGGCTCCCCGGTAGACCCCGGCTCATCTTTTATCCGGAACCTGCTTCGTTTTGCCGATGGTTTTTTATACTTCTACTTAATTGCTTTTATCTGCATGAACGCCAGCCGGGGTTTTAGGCGTTTTGGCGATTGGGCCGCCGATACCCTGGTGGTCTACACTGCCGGGACGCGCCTTGCGGGCCGCTTTGTGTCGCCCCGTTTACGGAAAGAACAATCCCTGCCCTGGCTTGCCGAATTCCCGGCGGCATCCCCTTCCCGGTTTTTAGACTACGAAGAAAAGCAGGGAATATTGATGTTTGCCCGGCGTTATCCCCTTTTGGGAAAGGCAAGAGCCTCTGAGATTGCAAAGCCCTGGGCGGCTCTGCTGCGGCCGGAAGGCGAAACGGCGCCGGATTCGGATTTCCTTTTGGGGATAGCCCGTTCTATAAGCGGCATTTCATGACCCAGCAGAGTTTTGTTAAACTTAGGCAAAATTTTTGGAATGAATTTGAAAACACAGTCCGGGGCGGAAGAAAAGCCATTAAAAACCGGGCAGCGGACTTTCCAAAGGATTACCGGGAACTGACAGGGGATCTTAATACCGCCAGGGCCAATGGTTTTGATCCTTCAATCATAGAAAGGCTGAATGCGCTGGTGCTTGAAGGAAACGAGATTCTTTATGGCAGCCGTTCTTTTTCCCTTTGGGGCGCCGCGAACTTTGTACTAAAAGTTTTTCCCGCCGCCGTCCGTTCCCGCTGGCGAAGCCTGGGGGCGTCTCTGCTTATTTTTTACGGCCTTGCGTTTTTTTCGTGTCTTATCTGCGTTGTTTACCCCGACATGGTATATGAATTTTTGGGCGCCATGACAGCCGGGTCCATCGAAACTATGTACGACCCCGAAAGCCCCCATTTCCTTACTCCCAGGAATGTAAGTTCCGACGCCGATATGTTTGGCTTTTATATTTATAATAATATCTCAATCGCCTTTAGGACCTTTGCGGGCGGAATTCTGGCAGGGTTCGGAAGTCTTTTGTTCCTTATGTTTAACGCGGTATTCCTGGGCGCCGCCGCGGGACATATTATTAACCTTGGGTTTGAAAATACCTTTTTCCCGTTTATTATTGCCCACGGCGCTTTTGAGCTTAACGCCATTGTGTTTAGCGCCCAGGCGGGGCTGCTTTTGGGGTACAGGCTTTTTATTACACGGGGCCTTACACGGGGCGCGTCTATAAAAGAGGCGGGGAAAAGCGCCCTGCCCATTATCGCGGGGGCAGCGCTGATGCTTTTTATTGCCGCCTGTATCGAAGCGTTTTGGTCTTCCCGCTATCATCTTCCCCTTGCCCTGCGTTATGGCGCGGGCGCGGCTGTGTGGGTTTTGGTTCTTGTATATTTTGTCTTTGCCGGGAGAGAAAAGAAATGAAAGAAAATCCGCGCCAGGGGCTTTCCGGCAGCGTTCTTTCCCTGCGGAGAAGAAGCCTGTGGGAAGCCGCCGATTCCGGCATACTCTTATGGCGCGAAAACATTTTATATTTTATCCCCATCTTTGCCATTCCCGTGTGGATCTGCGCCTTTTGTCTTATGCTTATTCCCGAAGAAATGCGCTATCTTTCGTGGATATTGCTCTGGTGGCTTAAGCCGTTTTTTGACAGGCTTGCGCTACAGGTAGTCGCTTCCCGTTTTTTTAAACAGCCGGAACAGGCGGGGTGGAGGCCCGTCCTTAAAGGACTGGGAAGTAATATTATAAAAGGCCTTCCGGGGGATCTGCTTTGGAGGCGCTTTGGGCCGCTTCGGAGCGCGGTGATGCCCCTGCGTATTTTGGAACGCCTTAAACGCAAACAGCTTTCCGCCCGGAAAAAGACCCTTAAAACCGGGGGGCTTAAATTCTGCGCTGTCTTAAGCGCGCTGGGTTTGTTTATAGAAGCGGGCCTTCTTGCCGGGGAAGCCATTTTTTGCCTTAATATGGCGGAGTTTTTCCTGCCCGATTTTTCAATAGATTCAATAAACACGGGCCTGTTTTTTTACTGCGCCTATTGTTTTAATTATATGCTTGTCGAAAGCCTTTACGTTTCCATGGGCTTTGCCCTGTACATAAACTGCCGTGTAGAGATGGAAGGCTGGGATCTGGAACTTTTATTCAGGAAATTTGCGGACCGTATTTCCGCCGCCCTTAAAGTGCTGGTTTTGGTTTTAGGACTTTTTCTTTTTGTTTTTCCCGCTCATACCCTGGACGAAGAAACGGATAAAGAGCCGCAAATTTATCTTCCCGAAGATACAATGCCTGCCGAAAAAGTTCCGGTGGAAAAGCTTAATGAAATATTACAATCAAAAGAATTTGGCGGTATAAAGGACGGCTGGACTATAGCCGGAAAAGACAAAAATGAAGAAGAAATAGTTCCGGAACTTGATTTAGACCCCTGGGTAAAAAGAATTAAAGAAACCCTTGGGGCTGTCCTGCGGGCCATTGTTATTATTTTAATCGCAGCCTGCGCCGTTTTTGTTTTGCTATGGCTGTGGAAACACAGAAACAGCAACCGGACAGGCAGTAAAAAAAGAGACGGAGAATTTTATGCCAATCCCCTTGTTACAGGGGAAAACCCCGAAAGCCTTTTTTCAAAAGCAGAAACATTATTTGCCCGCCTCTTAATCCGCGAAGCCTGGGCCGCCTGCCTCTCCGGCGTGATTGCCTCTTATACGGAACACTTTGGCATTATATTCCCCCGGGACGCCACAGAATACGACTGCCTGGAATTAGCGCGCTCACATTTAGGCGGAAGGGAAGCAGAAAACAGTTTTGGGGAACTGGTACGGCATTGGGTGTTTCTGGCCTATGGCGGCAAATCCCCCCCGGAAGGAAGCTTTGAGAAAGCCCTTGCTTTTGGCAGGAGCCTTAAGGGGGCATCCTTTGGGTAAAAAGATTATTTGCTTTGCCATAAGCCTTGCAGTTTTGGGCATTATCGCTTTGATTTTCTTTAGTTTTTTCGAAATCAGGGAAAGCCCCGTTTATTTCCCCCCTTCCCGCGAAGCCCGGACAAACCAGTTTCTGGCCCTCTCTAATTGGCTTAAAGGCGAAGGATTTTCGGTAAGGATAAGCGGCAAAGGGAATCTTGAAACCCTTTTGGCCGCCCGGGAAGGAACCATTTTTATCCGTACGGAAAACATGGAATGGCCCGAAGCCGTTTCTTCATTTCTTAATTTATGGATAGAAGACGGAGGCATCCTTGTCCTAAGCCTGGATTGGGACTTTGACGAAAACGAAACCCTTGCGGAGTTTGTAAATAATTTGGGCGTTGAGGAAGAGGAAGAGGAAGAGTGGGAATACAATTATGATCCTCTTTCTCCCTCCTACGGAGGCAATATTTCTTTTAAGGAAAAAGAAGGCGCCCTTAACCTAAAAGATAATTCCAATTATGTTAGACTGGTTCAGCTTGAAAAAGGCAAAGGCAAAGTTACCGTTATAGGCTGGCCCCGCTTTATGATTTCCAACAATGTAGGCGAAGAGCCGAACGCCCGGCTTTCGTGGTATCTTTTGGCGGATAACGGCGCGCAAAAAGACGGCATTTTGTTTATTGCCGGCAAAAGGCAGGCGGACGGGCTTGTGGACGGTTTGTTTAGGCGCGGCAATTTAATTTTTGTTATTATCTCGGCCCTGGTTGTGATTGTTGTAGGCTTTTGGCAGGTAATACCCCTTTTCGGCGTAGTGCGCCCCGAAACTTTAGAGCCCGGTAAAAGCCTGCAAAGCCGCTTCCTTGCGGAAGCCCGCTTTTTAAAAAGCTACGGCGGCCTTGACAGCTACCGCTTTTGCTATATCAGGGAAATCAAAAAGCGCCTTAGAAAAGAAGACATTGCCGGAGACGGGGAAATATCCGCAAAGCTTCCGGCAACGGTAAAAGAAACGGTAAAAGAAAAAAAGGAACTTGACGCGGCTTTGAGCGCCGAAAAGCAAAAGCCGAAATACTTTTTAAAGCAGATACGCATTTTGAAGATTATATTGGAGAACCTGTAAATGGAAGCGGAAAATTTTAACATTGAATCGGCGGCTTTTCTTTTGGAAAGAATTAAGTCGGAAGTCGGCAAAGTTTTTATTGGCCAAAAAGAATTGGTCAACCATGCCCTTATCACCCTTCTTGCCGGGGGCCACCTTTTGGTAGAAGGCGTTCCGGGGCTTGGCAAAACCCTCTTGGTAAGGGCGCTGTCCAGGGCCGTAGGAGGCGAAAGCAAACGGGTACAGTTTACCCCGGACTTAATGCCCAGCGATATTACGGGCAATATTATGCTGGATGTAAAAGAAGGCAATTTTGTTACCAAAAAAGGCCCCGTGTTTACCAATATCTTTATTGCCGACGAAATTAACCGTTCACCGGCAAAAACCCAGGCAGCGCTTTTCGAGGCCATGCAGGAATTCCAGGTAAGCCTTGACGGCATTGCCTACCCGCTGCCCTCACCCTTTATGGTACTGGCAACAGAAAACCCTTTTGAGCACGAAGGCACCTACCCTTTGCCGGACGCCCAAAAAGACCGCTTTTTAATGAAACTCCTTGTTGATTACCCCTCCTTTGATGAAGAGAAAGAGATGGTAGAGCGGATTCTTGGCGCCTCCTCGGGGGCGGAGCTTTCGCTCTGTGGCGTAGAAACCGTTGTGTCCCCCAGCGACTTTTCCGTCTTAAAGCGCCTTACCGCCCAGGTACGCGCCGAACCGGCAGTTATTGATTACGCGGTGCGCCTTGCGCGGGCCACCAGGGAAGCCCCATCCATGGACGGCGGCGCGGGCCCCCGCGGAAGCCTTGCGCTGGTACGCTGCGCCAAGGGCAGAGCCCTGCTGGAAGGCAGGGACTTTATCATCCCCGATGACATTAAAGCCCTCTCCGTGCCGGTACTTATGCACCGCGTTACCCTTTCCGCGGAAAGCGAACTTGAGGGCCTTGACGAAATAAAAGTAGTAGAAAGCCTTACCGCAAAAATTGAAACCCCCAGGGGCAATTTTAGCGGAAAAGAAGGAGGGCCAGCCTGAAACAGCTTATAAAGCCCGGCCCCCTCCTTTTTGCCGTTTCCCTTGTATGGCTCCTTCTGGGCGCGGCAGTATTCTTTTATGACCCCCTTTCCCTGGTATGGCTTTATGCCGGCCTCGCTTTACTTGCCCTTGCAGTTGGAGACTTTCTTTTTTTGCTTTTCCTTCAAAGCCGCCCCAACATCAGCAGGGAAATCCCCGTTTCCCTTGCCCAGGGCAGACCCCTTAAAGCAAAACTTTTAATCCGCTGGGACGAAGGCCTTGCCCGCCCCCGCAGGATATTTCTTTTCGATCTATACCCCCCCTCTATGGATTGCCAGGCATTCCCCGCCGCCCTGGACAGAAACCTATTTGCAAACAACCAGGACAGCGCCTGTTTTGAATACACCCTTGTCCCGCGGGAACGCGGCCCCTGGACCTTTAACGGCGCGGAAATGCTCCTTGGATCGGCCCTGCGCCTTTGGCAGCTAAAAACCTTTTGCCCATGCAAAAGCCTGGGCCGCACATACCCCGACTTTTCCCGGATAAAAGCCGCCGCCGGCGCGGAACTCCGCTTTCTTCCGGAACAAAACGGAATCAAACAAATGCGCCGCCGCGGACAGGGCATGGAATTTAAAAACCTTAGGGATTTTAAAGAAGGCGATACAATGAAAGCAGTAGACTGGCGTGCCACCAGCCGCAAACGCTCCATGGACGGCAGAACAAAACTTATCGTGCGGGAATACCAGGAAGAACAGGATCAACACGTCTTGTTCCTGCTTGACACAGGCTACCGCCTTCACCGCAGCGAAGGCAGCGCCCTCCAGTTTGATAAAGCCCTGGAAGCCCTGCTGCTGCTCTCCTGGGTAAGCCTTAAACACGGCGACAGCGTATCTGTCGGAACCTTTGGCGGAACCCGGCGCTGGCTTTACCCCCGCAAAGGCACAAGCGCCTTTCCCCACCTAATGAACGGCCTTTTCGACCTTGCCAGCTCCGCCGCCCCCTCCTCACCCTTTTCCTGCCTTGAAGAAGCCCTTTCACGCCTTAAACGCCGCACATTCATCATCCTTATAAGCAACTTCCGGGAAGAAGACGGTGAACCCCTCTCGTGGATTTTAAAGCGCGTTGAAAAGCGGCACCTTTTGCTTTTGGTAAGCCTGCGCGAAAAGGAATCCGAAGCCATTGCCGCCCGCGCCCCGCAAAACACCGACGAAGCCCTGGAAACAGCGGCCGCGTTTTCCTACCTTGCCTCCCGCGGGGAACTGTACCAAAGCTGGGAACATTGCGGGCTGCTTACCCTGGAATCCACGGCCAAAGACCTTTCCCCGGCCCTCATTAACCGTTATTTGGCAGTCAAGAAGTCCGGGCGGCTTTAAACCTGTAGGCGCATTTATCCGCTAATACAAACAGGACGCCCGGGCGCATCCCCGGCTGGGTGCTAGATGGACGAAGCTCCTTACGCGCTGCGCGCCAATTTTTGTTTTACATTT
>JAIRLQ010000037.1 GCA_031259345.1 Treponema sp. | reverse complement strand
TCCTCGCCGATGTGGACATTTTCGATAACGTTCATGCTGGGGGCAAGGTCGTTTTCCTGGTAGACGATGTTGATGCCCAGTTCATGGGCCAGCGCGGGGCTTAGGGCCTGGTAATTGGTTTTTCCCACCATGATGGATCCCGATGTGGGAGCATACGCGCCGCTTAACACCTTCATTAAAGTGGATTTACCGGCGCCATTTTCACCCACAACGCCGTGTACTTCGCCGGGAAAAACCTCAAGCGAAACGCCGTCCAGAGCGCGGACGCCGGTAAAATCCTTTACAATGTCCCGCATCGCAATGAGGGGACTTGGGTTTTGGTTAATGGCCGGACCTATTCACCGTAGACGTACTTGTAAGCGCCTTCGTAATCGTCCCAGGAGATAAGCTTATCAAGCTCATCCGCTTTTATGGGGATGATCGGGAGAGCCTTGCGCTTCTCAGCGGGGGTCTTTCCCTCCACCACAAATTCATAGAGGTTCTTGAAAGTCTGAACGCCCTGGAGCGAAACAGGAGCGGTCATATTGGCCTTCTCAATGCCGTCCCTAAGGAACTGGATTTCGCCGGGATCGCCGCCGGTAGACACGATCGGGATGTTGTCCATGCCGCGTTCCTTGAGCGCCTGGTAAACCCCCTGGGCTATCTGGCCGCTGTTGGCAAACACGTAGTCGAACTGGGTACCCGAGTTGATAAAGTCGGTGGTAAGGTTATGGGCGCTTTCGGGAAGCCAGTTAGTATTAACCGTCCCCACAATGGAAACCGCGCTGCCCACTTCAGCCAAGGCTTTGTCAACGCCTTCCTGGTACTTTTCGTATATGCCGCCGCCGCGCTCACCGGCACAGTAGAATATCTTCGCACCGGGTTTGTCCTGGGCGATAAACTTGATCGCCGCGTAGCCGATGTCGTCGTAGTTACAGGCAATGGCGGCGATAAACTCACCGGGATTTGGAATATCCATCATATCGTTTTCCACGGTAATGGGAATTCCGGCATCGTTGGCAATCTTGATAAGCTGGGCGCCCTGTTCCGGGGAAATGGGGAATATGGAAATTCCATCCACGCCCTGCTGGATGAGCGATTCGATAGCGGAAATTGATTCCTCAACATTGGCTTTTGGATCCAAAACCACCACGTTAACTTTTTTCGGCGCCCTAGAAGCGGCGTACTCAAAGGCCTCTATCGAATACCCGCACCAGGTATCTTCCCTGGTCATGGTGATATACCCGAAGGTATACTCGTCTTTCTCTTTGGCGGCTTCCTCCTTTTTACCGCCGCAGGCAAATACCGTAAGCAGCAACAAGGCGCAAATTAAGGCGATTGCAATTTTCCTCATCATAATTCCTCCATTATTATTTTCTTGACGCAACGCGCCGTTTCTCACCGTATCGTTTCGACCGTACCGTTTTCGATAGAACGCTGCAAAGCTTCGATTATCTTGATGCAGTAGATCGAATCCTCGGGGCTTATGGGAACGGGCTTCCCTTCTTCGATTGCGGCGGCAAAGGCCTCCATCTCGCCCTGGAACCCGTCCGCCGCTTCCCAGGTAAGCGCTTGGGGTTTCTTGCCTTTTTCCATGTAGGTAAGCACGTTACTCGCCGCGCCCAGGTTTTCGATGTTAAAACCTGCGCTAAGCCGGTAATCCAGGGTCCCCTCGTCGCCTGTGGCGCGGAAGGATGAGGTAAAGGGGAAGTCGCCTACCATTGTTTCAGAAGCCTCGTCTACGACATTAACGCCATTCTTGAAAACCAGGGTGGAAAGGACGTGGTTCCAGCAGCCTTCGGGGCTTTTCCAGCCCACAGCGTAAACATGGTCCACCGGGCCGAACACGCTGAAAAGGAAGTCGATGTTATGTAATTGGAGATCAAAGATAGCGCCGCCAGCGATTTTCGGATCCCGGTACCAGTCCGTCCAGTTGGGGGGCTGGCACAAGCGGCTGCTGTACACCGCGTGAAGCGGACCCAGTTTGGGGATAAACTCTTTTATTTTCTGGTATTCGGGGAACCAGCGGATCACCTGGGCCACCATCAGTTTTACTCCGGCCTCCGTGCAGGCCCTGGTCATGCGCTCACAGGAATCCGACGACAGGGAAAAGGGCTTTTCGCATAGAACGTGCTTTTTATTTGCCGCGCCCAAAAGAACATATTCCTCGTGGAAAGAAGTGGGAATGCAGATATCAAGGATGTCAACGCTTTCCTTTGCCAAAAGTTCTTTTGCGTCGGCATAGAAGGGGACTTCAAAGCCGGCGGCGGTTTTTTCGCCCTTTTCCATGTCCCGGTCCGCAAAACCGGCCAGTTCCAGTTTCTTGCTCCTTTTGACGGCCTCGGCGTGTACACACCCGATATACCCCGAACCGATTATGGCGACTCGTTTCATGAAAACCTCCATTATTATCCGCTTAAAAATGTTATAATCCTTTATATCATGTATTAATTTAAAAATCAAGAAAAAAATACAAATTTAGAGAATATTTTCTTAAATTAGCGGTTTTGAATGAATTTTTCCATAATAAACCCGCATTTTACACCAAAACACTTTTCAAACGCCCTTTTTTCCGGTATACTGGCATTATCCATGAAGGCTAAAAACTACGAAAAAGGTGATCAAAGTTCTCTGCACTCACGAAATATCGCCCGGATTATGGAAGAATTACGCCAAAACGGGCGTCTTTCCCGGCCGGAACTGGCCGAACGGACCAATCTGGACAAACGGACGGTTTTGAATATCGTAAACAAGCTTCTGGAAAAGGGCATGATACGGGTAGTATCACGGCAGGCCGACGGAGCGGGCAGGCCCAAAGAAATTATCGGGCTTAACGGCGACTATGGGCGTTATGCCGGCATTGACCTGGGGGGCACGCATCTTTCGGGAGTTATCGTCAACTTTACCGGGCAAAAAATTACCTCGCAAACCATTGAAGTTCATAACGGCATGGAACCGGATACGCTGATCAAACTTTGCAATTATTTAATGGGGACCCTGCTCAAAGAAGCGGCCTTTCAGGAATATGACCTAAACGGCATCGGCATTTCCTTTCCCGGTTTTGTGGCGTCCTACCGGGGCCTGGTCACCAGCGAAAACTATCCCAAATGGCACGATATTCCCATTCAGGAGATATTC
>JAIRLQ010000461.1 GCA_031259345.1 Treponema sp. | reverse complement strand
CCCGCTGTGGCGGGGCGAGGAGGCCGGAGCGGGCCGCTATAGGCGGACACGCGGAGCCCCGTAAAGCCCGGTTTTCGGCGCTTTGCGCCGAAAATGCGCCCAAACAAGCGCAACAGGCTGCTAGACTTCTGAATAAAGGAACGGGATAATACAGGGGGAGGAAGAGGATTTATGGACGAGAGGATTTATGTGGATAATTCGGCGACAACCGCCGTCTCTGAAAGGGCGTTGCAGGCAATGCTGCCCTATTTCCGGGAAAATTTCGGCAATCCTTCGGCCATTTACAGTTATGGACAGGAAGCAAAAAAGGCGTTGGAAGACAGCCGCCGTATCGTCTCAAAAGCTATTGGGGCGCTAAACAACGAAATTTACTTTACATCGGGCGGAACGGAGAGTGATAATTGGGCGATCCACAGTGTCTGCAAATTAAAAGGTGAAGCCGGGAAACATATTATTTCAACCGAGATAGAACACAGCGCGGTTTTACGGACACTGGAAAAAATGCGGGGAGAAGGTTACGAGATAAGCCTGCTTAGACCCGATAAAAACGGGCAAATATCGGCCGCACAACTTGAAAACGCGATACGGAAAGATACCGTTTTGATAAGCATTATGATGGCAAACAATGTTGTCGGAACGGTGCTGCCAATTAAAGAATTATGCGAAACGGCTCATAAACACCACATTATTTTTCATACGGACGCCGTTCAGGCGGCCGCGCATATACCGATTAATGTGCGCAGTCTGGGCGTTGATTTACTTTCAATGTCGGCGCATAAGTTTCACGGGCCGAAAGGCGTTGGCGCGCTATTTGTAAGGGTGGCGGTTAAGCCGGCGGCTTATATCTCAGGCGGCGGGCAGGAAAAAGGGTACCGTTCCGGTACTGAAAATGTGCCGGGTATTGCCGGCATGGCGGCGGCCATAGAAGAAGGCGCGGAAAATTTACAGAATAACGCACGGCATCTAACGGCGCTTAGGGATAAACTTATTGAACATACGCTTAAAATTCCCGGAATCTATTTAACCGGCGACCCCGCCAATCGCCTGCCCGGCCATGCCTCTTTTGTTTTTGAGGGCGGCAAGGAAGGAGCCCGCCTGATAAATATGCTCAATGACGAAGGTATCTGCGCAAGTTCCGGTTCCGCCTGTTCCGCTTCCTCGATAGAAGCGCCGCATGTGCTGACCGCGATGGGTTATGATAAAGAAATCGCGCAAAGCGCGTTAAGAATATCCCTTTCCCGTTACAATACCGAAAAAGAGATCGATACAATTAACCGGAGATTACCGCTCCTTGTCGATGAATTACGCCGGAGGAAAGAGAAAACAATACTGTAAATGCGCATACCCCTATTGCCCGATCAAAAGCCGGGCAAGTGTGATAAATTTTTCCAGTTTATTCGAGATAGTCCGCAGCCATTCGGCCATATTCCGGTGGGAGGCTATCTCAATCTCGCGCCAATTCAGGATAAGCATGCGGGGATTCTGGAAGTAATCGTTTTTGGCGAATTCGACAATTTTGCTGATTCCGGCAAGGGAATCGACAGCTTCCAACAGTATTTCCATAGCCTCATTGTCAATCGCGTTGAGCATTTCCCTGATTATCCGGCCCTGAGACCGGTCGCGGTCAAGGCGGGCAAGGGCGCCAATCAGCCGGGAACCGTTTATGCCGTCGTTACTCAGCGAGTCGTCAAATTCATCCAGGCGCTTCGTAATGGTCTGCATGGCATTCCACCCGCTGCTAAGGGCTTGAGACCCGGAAATATTGTTCCACTGCGCCCGGATAACCAAAAGATCGCAGAATTCCTGTATATCTTTTGCGAAAACCTGCCGCAGAAAGGCCATCATGTAGTTAAGGGCCTCCGTATGGGTAAAACCCTCAAAACCCTTGGCCGCAAACAGTTCGGCGATCCTTTCGTTGTAGTATTTCAGAGGATCAACCGCCGTATTGCCGAATATCTCCCGGCTAAGCGTCCCAACCTGGCTAATCCACTGGCCGGCGGCAACCCTGGCAATTTCCCCTTCCATCGTCTGCTGCCTGGATTCCAGCCATGCGGAAAAAATACGCCCTTCGGGTATCTGCGGGTTTGCTTTCCATTTGGTGTCTTCCGTTACATGCTGGATTATCAAGTGTAAAACCCCGGAGTGCAGCATTTCCTGGAATTGAAGCAGCAGCCTAAACCACTGTTCCGCCACGATTAGATCGCTTCCGTTTCGGACACTCTTAAGAAGCCTAAGCACGGTTTTCCAATCCTGGGAGGGGTCCAGCGCCGCGATATAATCAACAAAATCCTGGAGCATGGTGATAACCATATCCGCCTTGCAACTGGTAAACTGGGGAACCGCGTTGAAACTATGCTCCCGGCTTGAAAATCCGAACCGCTTTATCAGGGCATAAAAATCGAAGGAAACAAACTGCCCCAAAGACAGGATCAGGTTGTAGCAGGAATCGATCTGTACCCTGGTATTCGGGTCGATGGCGTCTTTCAGGGATTCGAATTCTGTCCGCAGTTCCTCCGTTAAACGCTTTGGATCGGCGGTTTTTGCCCTTTCCGCTATATTTTCCGGGGAAAAAGACTCAAATTGATCCAGAATTTCCCTGCCCAGGTAGTATTCGAGGATCAAATTCCGCAAAGCCGTGGACTTTATCAGGGCCTGCATGGTTACCTGGGCAATGGAGACGGTTTTGTAGACATCGTAGAAGAATCGTGCGCATACGGGAGTCAGTTCTTTGGTTTTGGTCCGGTAGAATTTGCCGTTTCGTGTGAGCCGTATTTGTTTTGCGATTGCCTTTAAGCTTCGCTTTTTGATTGCCTCCGGACTGTTACCCTTAAAAAGCAAAGTAAGCAAGGCTTGCCAAAAAGATGCCATTTAAATTCTCCGGTATTTTATTTATAGTATAAATTTCAGTATTTGTGAATGACGCCGCCCCGGCAAGACAGAGCATCGGCGTTTACTTTCAATTTTTCGAAAAGTTACTGGATTTTACGAATTATAACCACGGAGATACACGGAGTTTCACGGAGTCTTGGCTATAAATCCGGTTTTCTCCTGCTTTCTCTGTATAACTCCGTGCCCTCAGTGGTTAAATTTCTTCAAAATTCCGCTAATTTGACAGCATTTATTAGGTAAAAAAGGTAAAAAAGTAAACGCCGATGCCCTGCCCGGCAAGATTAGGGTTAAGGCGGGCGCAAAACAGCGGTTAACGCAGCACCGCTTTCAAAACAACGGGATTATGATCCGAGTAGCGGAATTGTATGTCGTCGGTTTTGACATTGACGATCTCCACATTGGGCGAAACCAGAAAACCGTCGATAACGTAGAGCTGTGTAGTAGCGTAATCGCCCGAATAGGGTTCGTTGAGCAGGCGGCTTGAAGGAACCTGGGGATCAAAGGCAAAGCGCCAGTGCGGCTCAAGGTCGGCTTCCGAAAGAAGACCGGGCTTAAAGTAGCCGGTGTTTTTCAGGGCGAACAGCTCTTCGTCAATACCCGGGAAATTCTGGTTAAAGTCCCCGCCGGCAATGACGTAGTTACCCTGCCGGTATTCCCGGTACAGAAATTCCCGGAGTTCCCGGGACTGGGTTTCCCTCCCGCCGCCGCCGTCGTAAGCTTCCAGGTGGAGATTGACCAGCACCAAATCCGCCTCTGTACCTTCCACCGCAATACGCTCCACAAGGAGGCAGCGTTTAAGGTTTGCTATCCGTACCGGCCACTTAAAGGGTACCGTAAGGCCGATGCGTTCCGCTTCACCGGTGACGAGGCGGCTCATGGTAAGCAGGCCCGAATCGACCGGCCCGATAAACCGGAGAACCGGAAAAGGAACGAAGATACAGCGGAAATTCGGCGCGTATACCGCGGTCCCATTAAAACTTTCGGCGAGCGCTTTCACCTCATCGACATAGTAAGAGCGGCGGGACCTGCGATCCGCCTCCTGAATCAGAACCGCGTCCGCCCCGGCGGCGGCGATATAGTCCCGAATCCCCGCCAGGTTCGTTTTCACGCGGCCGTCCGTCTCCGGCCTTACGCGCTTTCCCCCATCCATGAAAAAATCCTGATCCGCGTCCAGCGCCGCGTAACCGATATTCCAGGAAACAATGACCAGCGTTTCTCCTGGCGCCGGTTTCGAGACGGCGCCCCTCTGAACGAAGAGGGCGGCTTCAGTTTTTGGGGGCCTGTATTCAAAGATCGTCAGGAACACGATGAACAGGACGGCCAAAGCCACGATGCCGCCGAGAAGGATACAGAGTATTTTTACCGCTTTTTTCATTATACGCTATGAACTCTTATACTATAATATTGCAGCGTAACAGCATTAATGTCAATTGCCGGACAGATGTACGATCCGCATGACCTGAATTTGTGTCATAATGATATGAACCAGATAGATATTTAGTTACACATATTAATTTACTCCTCTGACCTACCCTATTTAATTTACATTCATTTTACACACTTATTATATGCCGCAGCAAAATTGGGCTCTAAGGTAGTAATACGAATCCTCGCGGTAACGCAAGGAAGCCGTGTCATCCTCCCTAATCTCCAGGGCATGGGTAAATTCCGCGATTGCCTCCGCATACCGTCCCGCCTCGTAATACGCAAGACCCGAGTTGAAGTACAATGTTGCCAAAACAGGAGTTTTCTTTGAAGGGATTTTGGCGGGGATTGCGCGTTCCCTGGGCAGCATATAGGCGGTAGTCTTGTCCTGCCTTATGGTAACCTCCGCAAAAAGCCTCCTCGCCGCGCTTTCTACGTCGATGACGTTGAAAGTACAGCGGTACGCTCCGCCCAGATCGGTAAGGTTACCGGTTACTACTATCTGCGCGTCCAAAAAATGACCAATAGACGCGGCAACCTCATCGTTCAGTTTTCCGGACACCCGAAAATCAAGTTCATTCCGTAATAGTTCCAGCTCATCGCGGCCTATTACCGCGAACTTCGGGTTGTTCGCCAGAATATCCCGCAATTCTTCCAACACAAAGTCGCTAAAGCGCGCGGAGGGAGACTCGAAATTGACCGCCGCGATGCGCCGTCCTTCCGGCAGGCCGGCTTCAATATCCCGCGCTATCTGCGCTATACCTTCTTCCAGGGAAACCCCACCGGCTGCGGCAGGGCTGCCCATACAGCCGGAGAGGACGGTAAAGATCATTACACCCGGAAACCACGGCAAAAGCACCTTTTTCATTGGGTTGCCTCCATAAGGATATTTGTATTATATTGCACAACAGGGAAAATCTTATCCCTTATCAGGATAATGTCAAGAGTCCTGGCCGCATAGGGAATTTCCATTTTACGATGTTTGGTTTATAATAAGGCTAAGCCGCCTAAAAGTTCCGTTGTGATGGGAGAACAGCATGTTGTCGGTAGACTATTTTAAACAGACCTTTGAATTTATTCCTGGCAGTAATATACCCCTATACGCCCAACTGGCATCGTATATAAAAATACAGATCCAGGCGTCAATTTTTAAGCCGGGAGACAAGATGATCGCCGAACAGGACCTCTGCGGTATACTCAAGGTAAGCCGTACTACCATACGGCAGTCAATGAACCGGCTGGTGGATGAGGGATTGCTGGTCCGGTACAGGGGGAAGGGTTCCTTTATCGCCGATCAGAAATTGAGACGCAATATCAATTATATGTACAATTTTACCGAAAATATCCGGGATTCCGGTGCCGTTCCAAGTTCAATAGTCCTGGAAAACAAGGTATGCCAGGCCAGCCCGCTTATTAATGAAAAACTTCACCTGCCCAGGGGTAATGACCGGGTGTTTTTTTTATCCCGTTTGCGCTGCGCGGACAATGAACCCCTGATTATTGAAAAAACCTATATACCTTATTATTTATGCGAGGGAATCGAAACCATCGATTTTTCCGGCGCGTCCCTGTACCAGACGCTGAGCAACCGGTATTCCCTGAATTTATTCCACGCGGTGGAAACCATTGAAGCGGTTATCATCAGCGGGGACAACGAAAAAAAGCTGAAATGCAAGGGAAGAATGCCGGGATACAAAATTCAGCGGATTTCTTACCTTGAATCCGGTTATATCTTCGAATACACCACATCCGTCACCAGGGCCGATAAATGCATTTTCCGCCTTGATCTTTACAAAAACGCCAACTCCGTCAAGCACAATGTGGATTTTGAGCGAAAATTGCAGGTTTGAATTTCCCTGAAAATGAAGAATTTTTGAATTTTTTGTAAAAACCGCTTGACAAGGGCTGATTCGCGTATATACTAAATGTATCATACATTTGATACGAATCAAACGATTGATTGGAATGCGCGGGTGTAATACCCCGCCCTTCAGGGCGGGGAGCGTCATTTGTACAATGTGTTCTGTTGCCCAGTCGGGCCGGCTTTAAATCCAGCGGGGGTATTTTGTGAAACCGAATAAGAAAGCAAGTGAAATGAGCGTTAGGGAACTGGCTTCCTACATCGATCAATCGGTACTTAAACCGGAATTTATCCGGGAGGACATAAAAAAATACATAAAAGAGGGCATTGATTTCGGCTGCAAGACGGTCTGTATCAATCCGGCTTCGATAGACATAGCCCGGGAACTCTGTACAGGGACCGATACGGGCATCTGCGTGGTTTGCGATTTTCCCTTCGGG
>JAIRLQ010000431.1 GCA_031259345.1 Treponema sp. | reverse complement strand
GGGTGAACGTCCAGCACCCTGTTCGCGTCCGTGTCGACGGTGAACAGGAGCTGGCAGCCCGCGCCGCAGTAACAGCAGGTTGTCTTTACTTCTTTTGTTGACATCAGCTTCTCCTTATGAATCTTTTGTAAATTCTTAAAGCAAACCGCATAGCCCAAACCAACGTTTTGCGGCTATAACGAATCATATTAGTATAATGCCGCAATTTCCACGCCGCAACTGATTTATGGAAAGCATTCGCCTTCTCTCACATATACGGTTTTGCTTACATGGGATAACGAGGCATACGTCTGGCTCGCGTCCAGTGAAGATGCGCCGCCGGTGTAACGCCATCGTCCAAAGCAAACGCCGCTACCCTGCGTTTAGTCGAGCCAAATTATTGACAAAAAGTGAAATTGATTATAGAATTGTAAAACAACCCTATGGAGGCAAAAAATTTTGCTGTATTAAGGAGTAGATTATGAGCGATGTTCGTGAAAAAGCGGCAGATGAGGCATTTTGTTCATCTTGTGGGGCAATTATCAAGAAAGAGGCTGAGATTTGTCCAAAGTGCGGTGTCCGGCAAAAAAACCAAAGCAATAGAAAACATGAAAACTGGCTAACAGTGTTTCTTTTGTCAATACTCCTTGGAGAATTAGGGGTTGACAGGTTCTATGTTGGGAAAATTGGGACCGGCATTTTAAAATTAATAACACTTGGCGGTTGTGGCATTTGGTGGCTGATTGACTGGATAATGATTCTGTCAGGAAAATTTACCGACAAGGACGGCAACTTTATTGAGAAAGAATAATATTGGGAAAATGCCCTTATTAAATAAGATAAGGGCATTGAAAAATAAAAACACAGTATTAAAATTCCTCATTGTATTGGCGGTATTATCTGTGTTTTACAGTATACCAAGAAAGTATTTTGGTGAAAAATTTCCTATTTGCATATATCGGATATTATTTAAACAAAATTGCTTTGGGTGCGGGACAACAAGGGCTATATGGTCAATATTACATTTAAAAATAAAAGACGCGATAGAATATAATAAATTAATAATAATAAGTTTTCCATTACTAGTTGGTTGTACGATTTCATGGATAAATAAAGATAAAAAATGTGTAAAATAGAGCCGCCGCGCATAATGGGAAACGCGGGTGCGTCTTTCGAAAAAAACATTTGACAAAACACGCATCCCGTTCTATCATCATATAAAGTTTATTTAGTTTAAGGAGTGAAAAAATGAAGCTGTCAAAAATTGTAGCTTTCGGATTAGCGGCGCTATGCGCCACGGGGACTGTTTTCGCCGGCGGCGGAAACCAGCAGGGAGGCGCTGCCCAGTCCATCACCATCAAAGTCGGGGACAACTGGGGGGCGACCCATCCCATGGCGGCGGCCTTGGACACGGTGTTCAAAACCCAGATCGAAAGCGCTACCAACGGCGCCATTAAGGTGGACATCTACCATTCCGGTACCTTGGGGAACGAGGCCGACCTCTGGAACGGGGTACGGAACGGGACCATCGAGGTTGCCATCGTCGGCACCCCGATGAATCAGGAATATCCCACAATGCTGATTTCCGACTGGCCCTTCCTGTACCGTGACCTGAATCACGCGAAAAAGGTCTGGACCGGCCCCGTTGCCGAGGAAATCAACGCGGAATTCCACCAGAAGTTCCCCACAGTGTATATGCTGGCTTGGGGGCCTAACAGCGCGCGGACATTTACCAGCAACAAGAAACTCACCTCGGTGGACGACTTCAGGGGTCAGAAATTCCGGATGCCCGGTAACCCGATACACGTCGGCATCGCCGAAAACCTGGGGGCCAGCGCCCAGGTCATCCCGCTGGGAGAACTGTTCAGTGCCCTGGAGACCGGCGTCGTTGACGGGCAGGATAACGGCATGGTAACGGTGATCAGCGAAGCCTTCTACGAGGTGCAAAAGTACCTCTACGAGACCAACCACATCATCGCCACGCTGGAAATTCTGATAAGCGCGTCCTTCTACGACAGGCTCACCGCGGACCAGCAAAAAATCGTGGCGGACGCGGCAAAGGCTACGGCGGAGAAGGCGTGGGACGACTACATCAAGAGCGTTGACAACGACCGCAAATTCCTTCAGGACAGGGGAGTAACGGTAACGCCCACCACCGCCGCGGATCAGGCGAGGATCATCCAGATGATCAAGCCCCTTACCGACAACCTGTTCGCGCAGAACGCCTGGGCCAAACCTCTTACCGACCGTATCAAGGCGATACAGTAGAGGGAATATAGAACAGGACAGGCAGCGGAAACTGCTATCCGCTGCCTGTTATTTGTTAGGAGGTTTTGGTGAAAAAGTTTTTGGATACGCTTTTCAGGGGTGTGGAAATTCTCATTGCAATCTTTCTGGCGGTGATGATAGTCCTTGTCTTTATGAACGTGGTTTTCCGCTACCTGTTCAGCAGAGGGTTTGCCTGGTCCGAAGAAATTGCCCGGATATGCTTCATATACCTGGTGTACCTGGGTTCCATCGAAGCCATGCGGGACAACCGCCACCTCCTCATCGACAGTGTTTTGAGCCGGATGCCGGTTGCGGGGCAGAAAGCCCTCTATGGGCTGATACAGATTTGCATCATCTGGCTTATGGGCATTTTAACGCTGGGGAGCTGGGGGTTGATGATCCAGAATTTGAACGATAATTGGGTGGCCACCAAATTCCCCACGTTTTTGGTGTACGCAGCGGGGTTTATCACCGGTATTGCCATCGGGATTATCGCGCTGGCAAATCTGTTCCGCATGATCGTCCTTAGAATGCCGGTTTCTGAGCTTATTAAAATCCGGGATGATACCCCGGATCCGCAGGGCGCGGAAGTTTCATGAACGAGGAGGAATACGATGGTTGCGGTGTATGCGAGTGTTTTTTTGGGGTCTCTGGTTATTTCAATAATGCTGGGGCTTCCTATCGCCTTCTCCCTTATCCTCTGCGGGGTTTCCACCGCCCTGACTATGGGGGGGAACGCGACCAACCCCCAGACCGTGGCCGCCCAGCTTATGCGGGGTACGGACAGCGTTACGATGATGGCTCTGCCGTTTTTTGTGCTGGCCGGGGAGCTGATGAATAAGGGAGGGCTTACCAAACGGATCATTGATTTTTGTAATATTTTTGTTGGCCGTGTCCGGGGCGGGCTGGGCTATGTAACGATACTCGCCTGCCTCATGTTCGCGAGCCTCGTGGGTTCCGCCGTGGCAAGCACTGCGGCGCTGGGAGCGATCCTTATCCCGATGATGGCCGATTCAGGGTATAGCCGGGCTAAGGCGGCGGGCCTTGTGGCCAGTGCCAATATCGTGGCCCCCATCATGCCTCCTTCCATCCCCATGATCGTCTATGGCGTGGCCGCAGGGGTATCGATAAAATCGTTGTTTATGGGCGGGATAGCCCCGGCGATATATCTGACTGTCGGGATGAGCGTTGTCTGGTATGTTGTTTCCCGTAAGGACGCGATAAAGACCGATGCCCCCAAGCCCACCCTGAAAGAAACGGTAAAAATAATTTTCAACGGACTGTGGGCATTGCTGCTCCCGCTCATCATACTTTTTGGTCTGCGGGGCGGTATATTTACCGCTACCGAGGCGGGCGTGGTGGCGGTGGTCTATGCCCTTATCGTGGGGATCTTCGTTTACCGGGAACTGACGCCGAAAACCCTTTTTCAGGCTTTTATCGCCGCGGCAAAGATGTCCGCGGTGGTTATGTTCCTTGCCGCCGCCGCCCAGGTTGCCGCGTATTTTCTCACCATCTCCCGGATTCCCCAACTGATAACCGCGTCGTTAAGCCCATTGGTAAGCAGGCCCATGCTTCTCAACGTGGTGCTTCAGGTAATCATCATCCTTATGGGAACCTGTGTGGACGTGGTGCCGACGATTCTTATCATGACGCCGATCATGCTGCCCCTGCTCAGGGCGGCCCATATCGATCTGGTGTATTTTGGGGTGGTGTTTACATTGGCGAATGTGTTGGGTCTCACGTCACCGCCGGTAGGGCCGGTGCTTAACGTCGCCTGCGCAACTGGAAAAGTCAAAATGGAGGAACTGCTGGGGCCGGTTATTCCCTACTATATCTTCCAGGTCATTTTGGTGTTTTTGCTGATATTTTTGCCTCAGCTTATTACCATTCCGCTTAAATGGATAGGCGGCTGACCATGAAACAATTTACTCAAGGAAAACTTCCCGGACGCTTAGAGCGCTTGACGTTGAACAGCCAACGGTTGAAAGCGCCAAAGACGTGCGGGCGCTAAAACAGTTGACAAAAAATGGTTTGTAATATAGAGTATCATTAATGGGGTGCTGGTTAACTTTACGCTAACCGGCGCTTTATTTGACACTGGAAAATGGCGGCTATGAAGGCTGCTTTGATAGGTTGAAACCTTTATTTATTACATGGGGATACCTGTATCTCATGGTACAGGGAGCTTTCGTGTCGTAGATAGAGGTTTTTTGTTTTTTGCCTTTACGGGGGCGAAAAACAGGCAATCTGAA
>JAIRLQ010000151.1 GCA_031259345.1 Treponema sp. | reverse complement strand
GACGCTCTTCCGATCTACACCAGCGAGGCTATACGCCGCTTTATATCCCAGGTTGGCATTGCCAAAACAGACAGCATGGTAGATATTGCTTTTCTTGAATACTGTCTTAGGGAACATTTGAACAAAACAAGCCGCCGTGTAATGGCGGTGCTAAAGCCGCTTAAACTTATCATTGATAACTGGCCTTTGGGGCAGGTGGACGAAGTTGAGGCGGTAAATAATCCGGAGGATGAAAGTGCGGGAACAAGAAAAATTCCGTTTTCCGGGGAGCTTTGGATAGAGCGGGAGGATTTTGAAGAAGTTCCGCCGCCCAAATATTACCGCCTGTTTCCGGGTAATTCCGTACGCCTTCGCTACGGTTATATTGTTACATGCACAGGCTGCAGCAAAGATGACGCCGGGAATGTAACGGCTGTGCATTGCAGCTACGATCCCGCAACCAGGGGCGGCAACGCGCCGGATAACAAAAAAGTAAAAAGCACAATACACTGGGTGTCGGCAGCCCACGCCGTTCAAATAGAGGTGCGTATCTACGATTACCTTTTTGCCGTTGAAAGGCCCATGGAGGTTGAGCCGGGTAAATCCTTTATCGACAATCTAAGCCCCGCGTCCCTTGAGCTGATAAACGATGCGTGGGCTGAACCCGTTCTTGGGGACGCGAAAGAGGGCGACCGTTTTCAGTTTGAACGGCTGGGCTACTTTGTCCGGGACAGGGACACAGGCGGGGGTGGGAGGCCGGTGTTCAACAAGACCGTAGGTTTGAGGGATACTTGGGCCAAGATAAATAAAAAATCCCAATAGGGAACTTTTAAAAACAGCATTACATAGCCTTGCGGCCCGTAGGTTGTTTGGGCGCATAAACGCAGGGTTCTATCCATAAAAAGCCGGTTACTTTAATGGGACATTTGTGTAATAAAAGGAGACAGGTGTATGGCTGTATCAAAAATTTTTTTCACCGATATGCGGTGCAGGATAGGGGAAAGCCTGCTTACAAAACTGGACAGGCTTATTGTTAAAGCCGGTATAGGCGAAATCAATTTTAAACAAAAATATGTTGCCATTAAAATCCATTTTGGCGAGCCCGGGAACCTGGCCTTTTTGCGCCCCAATTTTGCAAAGACTGTAGCGGACAGAATTAAAGCCCTTGGCGGGCAGCCTTTTCTGACCGACTGCAATACTTTGTATGTCGGCCGCCGGAACAACGCGTTGGTACACCTTGACGCGGCAATGGAAAACGGTTATTTCCCGCCTGCCACAGGAGTACAGAACATTATTGCCGACGGCCTTAAAGGTACTGACGATATTGAGGTTCCCATAAAAAACGGCGTCTATCTTAAAAGCGCGCGGATAGGCCGGGCCATTATGGATGCGGATATTATTGTTTCCCTTAATCATTTTAAAGGCCACGAAATGACCGGCATAGGCGGGGCGATTAAAAATCTTGGCATGGGCTGCGGAAGCCGCGCAGGCAAGATGGCTATGCACAACGAAGGCAAGCCGGTGGTTACCGAAAAGCTTTGTACCGGCTGCAAGACGTGTACAAAATTCTGCAACGAAAACGCCATTACAATCGGCCAAAATAAAAAGGCCGCTATCGATCATAATAGATGTGTGGGCTGCGGCCGCTGTATCGGCTCCTGTAATTTTGACGCCATTTCAAACGAATCGGGAACCAGCAATGAAAAGATCAATTGCAAAATGGTTGAGTACACCATGGCAGTGGTAGACGGCAGGCCTAACTTTCATATCAATATTGTAAATCAGGTTTCGCCTTATTGCGACTGTCATGGCGAAAGTGACGCCCCTGTGGTTCCCGATATAGGCATATTTGCGGGCTTTGATCCCGTAGCCCTGGACAAAGCCTGCATGGAAGCGGTAAACGCGGCCCCGGGAATCAAGACAAGTATCTGGGGCGACAGGGATCATACCCATGGCGATCACTTTACGGATATCCATCCTACTACGGATTGGCGGAGCCAGATTATCCATGGGGAAAAGATAGGCCTGGGCTCATCCAGCTATGAACTTATAACGGTGAAATAAAGCGTCCTGCCCGGGCATCGCCGCCATACGCAGACCATTTACCCCCGGAAATTCAGCTTTCCCACTTTTTAAGGGATTCCAGCATAAAACCCTTTATGTTAAGGCCGTAGACTTCTTCTAAAATATCCCCTGTAAGCACATCCTCGGGTTTGCCCCAGGAGACAAGGGCTCCGCGGCTCATTAACGCGGCGCTGTTCCCAAAACGCCTTGCAAGGTTCAGATCGTGAAGCACCGCAATTACAGTTTTGTTATTTTTTTCCGCCCAGTATGACAGGTAAGACAAAAGCTCGATCTGGTGGGTAAGATCAAGATGATTGGTGGGTTCGTCCAGGAGGATAAATTCCGGCTCCTGGGCCAGTGTACGGGCCAAAAAAACCCGCTGGAGCTGCCCGCCGGACAATTCGGTTATCATGCGGTCTTTTACATCCGTAAGCCCAAGCTGCAAAAGCACGTTTTCAACAATTTCCCGGTCGTTTTTTGTAAGGCCTTTTAAGAAGGAACGGGAATAAGGGTAACGCCCAAGGGACACTGTGTCAAACACCGAATATGAAAAATATATCTGTGTACTCTGCCCCAAAAGGGCGGCTTTTTGGGCCAGGGCTTTTCTTGAGAATGAATGAATATCCCTGCCGTCCAGGGTAACAAGGCCCCTGAAAGGGAGAAGCCGGGCAATGGCTTTTAAAAGAGTTGTTTTGCCGCAGCCGTTGGGGCCGGCAATGGTAAGTATTTCCCCCGGAAAAGCTTTTAGGGTAATGTCTTTTATAACGTCGCCGCCGCCGTAACCGGCAAAAAGGTTTTTTATTTCAAGCATTTTTTTTCCCAAAATATACCCATGCAAAAAAAGGCGCGCCTACCAAAGCGGTAACAACCCCAACAGGAAGTTCCGAGGGTGATACAACCGTGCGGGCAATTAAATCCGCAATTACCAGAAGGGAACCGCCTGTTAAAAAAGCAAAGGGAATAACATAACGGTGGCTGGAGCCCACAATTTTGCGGGCGATGTGGGGGGCAATTAAATCGATAAAACCTATGACGCCGCTTAAAGCCACTGCCGCTCCGGTTAAAAATGCCGATGCGGCCATAAGCTGTTTCCGTACCTTGCGGGCGTCTACCCCCATTGCCTGGGCCTCGTCTTCGCCAAAGGTAAGAATATCCATTTCCCGGGTATACCGGACAATTACCAGGCCGCCTATAAGCAA
>JAIRLQ010000056.1 GCA_031259345.1 Treponema sp. | reverse complement strand
AAATCCTCCTTTTATTGTTGGGTATAGCGAATAGGTCCGCCGCCTTCCCTTTTGGGTCATCCGGCTTCCCCTTTGTATTGAAGGGAGTCCCCTTTGGGTTAAAGGGCTTCCCCTTTGTATTGAAGGGAGTCCCCACTGGGTCAAAGGGGCCCCCCACTGGGTCATTCGTTGCAGCGGCTGAGTCATTCGTTGTAGCGGCCAGGTCATTCGTTGTAACGGCCGTGTCATTCGTTGTAACGGCTAAGTCATTCGTTGTAGCGGCTGAGTCATTCGTTGTAGCGGCTGAGTCATTCGTTGTAACGGCTGAGTCATTCGTTGTAACGGCTAAGCCAAAAGCTATAGCGGCCGGGTCAAAAGTTGCAGCATACGCTTTATATGGGGTATATTCTAAGGAATCTGCGCTATATATGGGGAGTGAACCGGTAACAAAAAACGCGTAAAAACGGGCGGGAGGCGCGGCATAAACTGTCTTTCGGTCTGCCATGCTCAAAAACATAAGAATATTATACCCTGTGGCGGAAAATTGTGCAAGGCAATGTGAGGGCGCGAAGAAAAGGGACACTAATTAGAGTTTGTCCATAATGTAGACACACTATGGACAACCTTCCTTAAAAAACGCATTTTCGCAGCCGTTAGGCGAGAAAATGCAAAGTCTGTCCGCAAAGTAACCGACTTTGTGGACAGACACTAATTAGGAGCCAATAATCCCGCCAGTTTTTTTTCTTCCCCCGGGCTGATAATTCCCGGAAGTATCAGCGGCTCCGCGGGATCGGGGGGAAGCAAAAAGCCCGCTTCCAAAAAACGTTCCCAGAGGTTTTTCCATTCCTCATGGGGATTTTTGTAATAAAGATAAATGCCCGGCCCGCGCCATTTACAATCAGGCCCGGCAAGGGCTTTTTCTATTTGGCGGTATCTTACCTTTACCCGCTGCGGGGCCAGCGCGATAAGATCGTACACGCCCCTGGCTGCCAGGGCAAGCAATAGCGGCGGGATAATATCCCCCGGAGGAAAGAGGGCCTCCATTGTTTTATCCAGAACCAAAACAGCGGGCCCAAGCGGGCAGGGAATTACCGGAATAAAAAGCGGGGAATCGGGAACGGGGAACAGGGCGCCCTCGCTTTCAAGAGGGCGTACCAGGGGAATGTCCGGGGCATTCCCGGCGTCTTTTAGCGCCCCAAGCAGCGAAGCTTCATCGCTGTAAAGGCGGAAGGCATGGCGGGGAAAAAGTTTTGCCAGGGCTTTGATAAAGCGTTTTTCCTGGGGGTGGGGCAAAGGCGAAAAGAGCCCCCGCTGGGCGGAATTTTTTAATTCCTTAACGGCGTTGGGCGGTTTATGCCCCAGGATATTTCTTCCGGCGTCCAGCCAAAGGTCGACAAGGCGTTTGCCGCCTTCCGTATAAAGGTAAAAGCCCCGGGCGCGCAGCACCGGCGGCAAACTGCGGAGGAGAAAAGCGCTGTCCCGTTGATAGAGTCTCATATTTAAACGTCTCCCCCAATTTTAGTATAGCTTCCGGACTGATATTGGCTAAGAAAGCGGCTTTCGCCGCCGGATTCAAAACGGACGGTGATGACAGGGCCTTCGTCGCTTTCCCGTATCCCGCTTACTTCGCCATAGCCCCGGTCATCGTGGAAGACCCGGTCGCCTTTTCGCCAGCGCCCGTCGGAAGATGTTGCGGCGGGGTTTGCGCTCCTGCCGTAGCCGCCTGTGTACGCGCCGGTCGCACCGGACGTTCCGGTCGCGCCGGACGTTCCGGGCGCGCCGCCAAAGCCGTAAGGCGCTTTGCCTATTATTTTAAGGTTATCCCTGTCCAGTTCCCGTAAAAAAAGGGACGGCTCCATGGGTGAATTCCTGCCATACATGCGGCGCATTGCGCAGGAAGTAAAATAGAGTTCGTCCATGGCCCGGGTGGCGCCTACATAAAAAAGCCGCCTTTCCTCTTCAAGATCGTCCCCGTCCTTGTCGTCCCGGGGAAAGATCCCCTGCTCAATGCCGGTCATAATCACCTTGCGGAATTCCAGGCCTTTGGTGTTATGCAGGGTAATAAGCGTTACCAGATCGGAGCCCTCCCCTTCGGCCGCGGCGCTTTCTTCCATGGAACGATCCAGTTCAATGTGTTCCAGAAAATCCAAAAGCCCGTTCATGTCCGCGCTGTAGGGACTTGCCGCGTTGGCAAGTTCCTGCAGGTTATTAAGCCGCTGGTTTCCGGCAATTTCGTCCTGGGTAAGATGATACCCGGCGAGACCCGAAACCTCCGCCATACGGACTACGCACAGCGAAAGCCCTTCCTCGCCCCGCAGATCTTCACGCTTGCGGGGAAGCTTTTTTTCCTCCGCCTTTTTATCTTTTGCCAAAGCATCCCGGCCCGCCTCAATTGCTTTGAGGAAATCGGCTACGCCGGCCCGCGCCCTGGCGGAAAGCTCCGGGCTTATGTTCCGGGCCGCCTCGGCAAGATCGCCCGTATCGCCCGATGAGTCGATGATTTTATCCACCGTGGCAGGCCCCACGCCCCGGCTCGGCTTGTTTACCATACGCCGGAACGCCACTTCATCGCGGGGGTTCGCCAAAAATGAAAGCAGCGCAAGGGCGTCTTTAATTTCCTCACGCTCGTAAAATTTAAGGGAACCCACTACCCGGTAGGGAATGCGGCGGCGGAGGAATTCGGTCTCGAAACCCAGGGATTGGGCATTGGTACGGTAGAGTACCGCCCAATCCGAAAAATGGCCGCCTAATTTAACGGCATTTAGTATAAGCCCCGCAATTTGGGCGCTTTCTTCATCCTGATCCGCCATAAAGGCAAGCACCGGCTTTTTCCCCTTGCCGCGTTCGGAGCGGAGGCTTTTACCCAGGCGCCCGGTATTGTGATTAACCACCGAAGACGCCGCCCGCAGAATAGGATCGGTGGAACGGTAATTCCGCTCCAGGCGGATAATATCCGCGCCGTAGAAACGGTCGGGGAATTCCAGAATGTTCCTGACCTCGGCCCCGCGAAACCGGTAAATTGATTGATCGTCGTCGCCTACCACGCAGACATAGACACCCGGCCCGCACAATTCCCTAAGCAATTCAAACTGGGCAATATTTGCGTCCTGATACTCGTCTACCATAATCACCCTAAAACGCTCATGGAAACGCCGGGCCAAATCCGGATTTCCCCGCAGGATTTCCACAGGCTTTTTGATAAGGTCCCCAAAATCGACATTGCCGATTTTCGCAAGCCGCTCCTCGTATTTTACGTAACTGTCCTTAAAGATTTTCCGGTGATCAAAAAAATCCAGCCGGGGATCTTGCGGCGAAAGAAAATAATCTTTGGCCCGTGAAATATTGTGGGCCATAAGCTTTACCTCCGCACGGGGACTCCCTTCCATTATTGTAGAAAGCAGGCTGATTGAATCATCGTCATCGTAAATAACAAAACCCGAAGGCAGCCCCGCCAGGTGGCCGTTCCGCCTTAAAAACCACGCTCCAAAAGAATGAAAGGTACGAAGCATCGCGTCCTGAGCCCTGTCATCAATAAGCCGCGCGCGGCAGGACATTTCCCTGGCAGCCTTATTGGTAAAAGTTACCGCCAAAATCGAACGCGGATCCATCTCCTTTTCCCTTATAAGATAGGCAATCTTTGTGGTAATCACCCTGGTCTTTCCCGAACCCGCGCCGGCAAGGATAAGCAGGGGACGGCCGGAATGAAACACCGCTTTACGCTGCTCGGGATTAAGGATTTCCAGATACTTGGGAAGGGCATCGGCACACATATACCTATCATATCCATTTTATCGTTTTCGTGGTAGCATTTTGCCATGAAAGTTCGGCAAAAAGCCATTTGCAACGCAAAAATCTACACCGGCGGCGGAACGTTTTGCCAGGCCCTTTTAATCGAAGGGGGAAGGATTGTCATGGCAGGCGCCAGCCGGGAAATCCTTGACGCGGCCGGAACCGGGGCGGAAAAAATAGACGCCGCAGGCAGCCTCGTGCTCCCCGCCTTTAACGACAGCCACCTGCATCTGCTCTGGTACGGCCGGCGCCAAAGCCACTTTGACGGCTCGGGCGCATCCTCGGTAGAAGACGTAATAACCCTGGGCCGGGAATTGATACGGCGCAACAACATAAAAAGCGGAACCTGGGTACAAGGCGCGGCGGTAAACCCCGATCTTTTTACCGGGGAAAAGCGGGATCCAACCCGGGACGATTTGGACAAAATTTCGCGGGAACACCCCGTAATCGTAAGCCGCCATTGCGGCCATACGGTATATTGCAACTCCCTGGCCTTAAAAATGGCAGGACTTACCGATTCTTCCCCCGACGTGGAAGGCGGAACCATAGAAAGGGATCCCTCCGGGCGGCTTTCCGGCGTGCTTAGGGAAAGCGCCCACACAATAGCGAGAAAGGCCGTCCCGCCCTTAAGCAGGGCGGAAAAAAAAGATTTTATAAAAACGGCCTTTACCCACGCGCTTTCCCTGGGGATTAGCGCCGCGGGAAGCCACGACAGCGACGGCCCCGACTTTGACGAGATACTCGGCATTTACCGGGAACTTTACCAGGAAGGCGGGGAGCGGCTGCGGGTAACCATGCAGTGCGGTATCTCCGGCAGTGAAGAAATACTTAAAAGCTACGCCAAACGCGGCCTTAAAAGCGGGGACATTTTGTATAACGACGCCGCCCGCGGGCCGCTCCTTAAAATGGGGCCCGTCAAATTATTTATTGACGGCACCCTGGGCGGGCACACCGCCCGGATGCGGCATCCCTACCGGGACAAAACCGGCGCCCGCGGCATCAAAATGATGGAAAGCGAAGCCTTTGAACGGCTCGTGTTACAGGCCCAGGCGTTTAATCTTCAAACCATAACCCACGCCATAGGCGACGCCGCAATAGGGACGGTAATTTCCGCCCTGGAAAAAGCCGCCTTGCGGGAAAACAAGAACCACCCCCAAACCGCCAACCGCCTAAGACACGGCATTGTCCATTGCCAGATTACCACCCCCCAAGATCTGGAACGCATCGCAAAGGGGCACATACTTTTGTTTGTACAGCCCGTTTTTCTTGCCGATGACCTGCATATCCTGGAAAGCAGGGTGGGCCCCAAACTAGCCGCAAGCTCCTACGCGTGGGGCAGCATGGAAACGCTCGGCATTCCGGCAAGTTACAGCACCGACGCCCCGGTATGCCCGCTTAACCCTTTGCTCAACATTGCCTGGGCGGTATTGCGGCGGCAAAGCGGCGGCGGCGCCGAAGCGGGCGAAAAAAGCTTTAACCCCGCCGAAAGGGTAACGGTACAAACCGCCGTAGACGCCTCTACGGCGGCAGCAGCGTATTCCGCCTTTAGCGAACAGTACGCGGGCCGCATTACGCCGGGCTTTTTTGCCGACCTCGCGTTTATCGACAGGGACATTTTTACCATTCCCCCGGACGGGATTTGCAACGCCAAAGTAATACGCACCATGCTGGCAGGGGAAACCGTGTGGGAAAACGCCCCCGCCTGATTACCCGTTTCTAATACTACCGCGCCCCCCCTTGCATTTTTTTTTGTTCCGTGGCATAATGAACGCGTTCAATAACCCGGTTGGTTAAAGGAGGGGTTTCGCAATAATGGCGTATA
>JAIRLQ010000338.1 GCA_031259345.1 Treponema sp. | reverse complement strand
GGGCGAGGATACGATCCGCCAGGGGCTTTATGCCCTTTTGGGCGGCCTTGCCATGGTGCTTCTCTTTATGCTGGCGTACTATAAAGCATCGGGGATTAATGCGGTGGTGGCCCAGGTGCTTAACTTCTACTTTATGTTCAGTATCCTTTCGGCTTTTAACTTTACCCTAACCCTGCCAAGCATAGCCGGTTTTATTCTGACCATAGGTATGGCGGTAGATGCCAACGTAATTATTTTTGAGCGCATGAAAGAAGAGCTCCGGCTTGGCAAAGGCCGGAAGGCGGCGGTAGAGTCCGGCTTTAATAAAGCTTTCTGGGCTATTATGGATTCGAATATTACTACCTTTATAGCGGCTCTTTTCCTTTCCCAGTTGGGGTCAGGTCCCATTCAGGGTTTTGCGGTAAGCCTTGCCATCGGCGTTTTTTCTTCGGTCTTTACCGCCCTTTTTGTCTCCCGGCTTATTTTCGATTTTGGCACCGATGTTTTACACAGCAAAAAACTGTCGGTTAGCTGGTTTAACCGGCAATCCGGTGATGTTTTGGGGGGGGCTCGCTAATGAAACGCATACTACGGTTTTCAAAATTTTTTATTCCCGCGGCTATTATTTCTTTCTTTCTTGCCGTGTTGGGTGTGGTGGGTTATGTTCATGAAGGGTTTAACCTGGGTGTTGATTTCCAGGCCGGTATGATACAGGAGGTTCAATTTGCCCCTCCGGCTTTCGAAATTACTTATTCCGGCAGCTCCAATGCGTCAATTACCATGTCCCGGACTAATATTACCATTGTAATTTCCGGCGCCGGCATCAATGAGGCTCAGTACGATTTTCCGTTTGCCCGGTATGCAACAGTAGACGATCTGGTTCAGGGGATTTCCTCAATCGAAAATGTAAGCGCGGTTTCCAAGGTTTCGGGGGATGTGCAGTCAAGCGCCCTGGTTCAAAGCGCGTACTCCAGTCCGGAGCTTGGTGCCAGCCCCTTTGTTCTGCATTACCTTGATCCAAACGCAAAGCCTGTAACTCTGGAAGATGTACGGTCCAGCCTTCTTCCCCTGGGGATTGTTTCGGTGCAGGATTTGGGGGAAAAAGAGGAGCGGCGTTTTATGATCCGTACCGAGCGCTTCGAAGACAGGCCGGAAAGCAATATTCCGCCGGAAAAGATCATTGCCACGCTGGAAGCCTCTTTTGGAAAGGGAAGCATAACGGTATCCCGTTCCGATTCGGTGAATGAACGTTTTTCCAAACAGTTGGCGGATCAGGCGGGGATTCTTTTGGGTTTTACCCTTCTTTTGATACTGATTTATTCTTCCGTCAGGTTTAAACCCCAGTACGCTCTGGGCGCGGTGATTGCCATAATCCACGACGGGCTTGTTATAGTGGCCTTTGTGGTCTGGACCCGGATGGAATTCAATACAACCACCATTGCCGCTATCCTCACCATTTTGGGTTATTCCATAAACGATACTATAGTTATTTTTGACCGTATCAGGGAAACCCGCCGTATCTACCCGGAAGAAAATTTTGTAACTATCCTGGACCGCTCCATTTCCGAAACCCTTAGCCGAACCATTATCACCACGCTTACTACTATGCTGGCGGTGGTGTCCCTCTATGTCTTTACTACCGGTTCCATGAAGGATTTTGCGCGGGCCCTCCTGGTTGGTATGCTTTCGGGCGTGTATTCTACTATCTTTATAGCCTGCGGTTTTGTTAACTTCTGGGAAAGCCGGAAAATAAAGAATGCCGCCGGAAAAAAGCTTCAGCCGGAGGCGGCGCTTAAGCCGGTAAAAGCCCAGTAATATTCTGTGAAAGTTGTCCGGGCAAAAGTTTTAGGCTTCTGTATGGGGGTCCGCCGGGCGGTAGAGCTGACGGAAAAAGCCCTCTTGGATTCAGTATCCCGGGGGGCTCCTGTTTATACCCTGGGGCCCCTTATTCATAACCCCCAGGCGCTTTTAAAGCTTAAACAAAAAAATGTTAAAATTCTTTCCGAAGAAGATATCCTTTCCCGGAAAAATCTTCCTCTAAATTTGGACCGGTCAATTGTTATTATCAGGGCTCATGGGGTGTCCCCCGGTGTGGAAGAAGAACTTTTAAGACGCGGGGTGCGCATAATAGACGCCACCTGCAAACGGGTTAAAATAAGCCAGATGAAAGCCAAAGAACTGGCGGGAAAAGGCTGCCGCATTTTTCTTGCGGGGGAAGAAAAGCACGCTGAAATTGCCGGCATCAAAGGCTACGCGGAACTGGGTTCAGGCGGAAAAGAGGGCGCCTGTTTTGTTGTGGACGCTCCTGCGGAAGCGGAAAAAGCGGCTGCCGCCCTTTTTAAAAATGAGCCTTCCGCCTCCGCCGCCCTTATCGGGCAGACCACCATCACCCCTGAGGAATACCGGGAAATTGCCGAAAGCATAAAAAAATATTTTCCCAACCTGGAAATTATTGACACTATCTGCGGCGCAACCAGGGAGCGCCAGGAAAGCCTGCGGGAACTTTGCGCTTCCGCTGATGTTCTGGTAATCGCAGGGGGGAAGGAATCCGCCAATACCCGCCGGCTTTACGATATAGCCTGCGGTCTGGGTAAAAAAACCTGGCTGGTGGAAAACGCCGGAGATCTTCCGGCGGCAAAGCTTTCCGCGGAAAACTTTGCCGGACTTTCCGATAAAATTTCCGGAGAGGCCCTTGCCGGCCTTGCCGCCGGGGCTTCTACCCCGGACGATGTTATAGACAGCATCGAAGAAGCGCTGGAGCGCCTTTAAGGAAGCGCCGAAAACTCAAGCGAAAGTTTTCGCCGTGTCCCTAAAAACCGCTTGCTTTTATCTTTCTTGAAATGTTATCTCCAATACTATATAGTTTTGCTAATGATGAAGGCAATTGAACTGGCAAAAGCTTACGATCCTAAATCGTTTGAAGATCGAATTTATGCGCTCTGGAAGGATTCCGGCTGTTTTAAGCCTGTCCTGCGGGGGAACCAACCCTATACCATTGTTATACCTCCGCCCAATGTAACCGGTGTGCTTCATTTGGGACACGGGCTCAACATGAGCCTTCAGGATATTGTGATCCGTTTTCACCGTATGAAAGGGGAGCCGACGCTTTGGCTGCCCGGTTCTGACCATGCGGGTATTGCTACCCAGAATGTGGTCGAAAAGCGGCTCCGGGCAAAAGGCACAAGCCGCCATGATTTGGGGCGTGAAAAATTTGTCGAAGCCGTTTGGGAAGTTACAAAAGAGCATCACGAAATTATTTCCCGCCAGATAGCCCGCATGGGTTTCAGCGTCGACTGGTCCCGGGAACGCTTTACCCTGGACGAAGGCCTTTCCCGGGCGGTGCGGGAAGTTTTTGTAACCCTTTACGAACGGGATCTTATCTATAAAGGAAATTACCTCGTAAATTGGTGTACTTCCTGTGGCACCGCCCTTTCGGATGATGAAGTAGAACGCGAGGATACTCCCGGGAAGATGTACCACCTGCAGTATCCTGTAGCGGGGGAAGCGGGCCGTTTTGTCGAAATTGCCACTACCAGGCCGGAAACCCTTTTGGGCGATACCGCCGTGGCGGTGCATCCCGAAGATGAGCGCTACGCCTCCCTGGTGGGCAAAAAAGTTATACTTCCCCTGGCAAAGCGGGAGATTCCCGTAGTAGCCGATTCGTATGTTGACCGTGCTTTTGGTACGGGAGCGGTAAAGATTACGCCGGCCCACGATCCCAACGACTGGGAGCTTGCCAAGCGCCACAATTTGGATCTTATCAATATTCTTAACCCTGATGGCAAGCTTAACGAAAATGTGCCCCAAAAATATGTGGGGCTCCCGGTGGATAAAGCCAGGAAGATAGTTCTTGAGGATCTTAAGGCCGGCGGCTTTTACATCAAGGAAGAAAATATTTCCCATGCTGTGGGACATTGTTACCGCTGCCATACAATAATCGAGCCTTTTTTATCCGAGCAATGGTTTGTCAGGATGAAGCCTCTGGCCGAAAAGGCCCTGGCAAGCTGGCGGGCGGGGGACCTTATTTTTTATCCCAAAAAGTGGGAAAACACCTATCAGCATTGGCTGGAAAACATACGGGATTGGTGCGTAAGCCGCCAGCTTTGGTGGGGCCACCGTATTCCGGCCTGGAAATGTACCGGCTGCGGCAAACTTTCCGTGTCCCGCACAGACCTGAAAAGCTGCCCCCACTGCGGAAGCACAGATGTGGAGCAGGACCCCGATGTGCTTGACACCTGGTTTTCAAGCTGGCTTTGGCCCTTCAGTACCCTGGGATGGCCGTGCGCTTCGCCTTCAGGCGAAAATCGTATCCAAACAGACGATTTTAAAACTTTTTACCCAACTACCGCCCTGATTACCGCTTACGACATCATCTTTTTCTGGGTGTCCCGGATGATCATGGCGGGCCTTGAGTTTACCGGCAAAGCGCCGTTCCGCGATATTTATATACACGGCCTCATTCGGGACAAGCAGGGCCGCAAGATGAGCAAGAGTTTGGGGAACGGCCTTGATCCCCTGGATCTGGTTGACGAGTTTGGGGCGGACGCGACAAAGTTTACACTGGCTTTTATGTGCGCCCAGGGACAGGATCTTCTGATAGACAAGGAATCTTTTAAAATGGGTTCCAAATTTGCCAACAAGGTTTGGAATGCTTCGCGTTACATTCTTATGAATTTGGACGGCAGGAATCTTGTGCAAAACCCGGCGCTTATTCCGGCGGACAGGTGGATTTATTCACGGCTTAATTCCGCGGCCAAAGCAATGGAAGACGCTTTTCTTTCCTACCGCTACAATGACGCCGCCGCTACGGCCTATGAATACTTTTGGAACGATTTTTGCGACTGGTATGTGGAAGCTACCAAACTTTCCATGAAAGGAGGGAACGCTTCGGACCAGGATGGATTTGAAAAAGACCGGGCTACAACGGTGCTTCTCGACGTGCTTTCAGAATCCCTAAGGCTGCTCCACCCCCTTTTGCCTTTTGTTACCGAAGAGATTTACGGCCAGCTTCCTCAGGAAGCGCGGCTTCCTAAAGGCGCCCGGCCGGACGATGGAAAAGGCGGCCTCCTTATATCCGCCCCTTACCCCGTTTTCCGGAAGGACAGGGCCGACCCCGCCGCGGAAAAGAGCTTCGGCTTTCTTCAGGAACTGGTGCGGAAGATCCGCGCTTTGCGGAGCGAGTGTACCCTGAGCCCCGACAAAAGGATCCGCGCCGAAGCCCGGGTTTACGATCCGGCGGAACGGACTTTCCTGGAGGAAAACGCGGCTCTGGTAAAACTTCTTGCCGGGCTTGGCGAATTGGAAATTGCCGGGCCCGCCGCTTCCGGCGGGAAACCTTCCGGGGCCATAGGGCTTGCGGGCGCGGGCTTTGAGGTTTTTGTTTTTATTGCCGAAGCGGTGGATATGGCGGCGCTTAAGCAGAAATTCAGCAAAGAAATTGGAAAAAGCAAAAAGTTTATCGCCGGCCTCGAATCCAAACTTGCCAACGAAAACTTTTTGAAAAACGCTCCCCGGGAACTGATAGAAGGGGAAAAACGGAAACTTGAAGAAGCCCTGGGCAGGGCGGCCAAGCTTGAATCCTGGCTGGGCGAGATGATGTAGGGGAAAGAATGACAACCGAAGAAATGCTGCGCCTTAAAGGCACATACCTGGCGCCCTATATGCAGTTGGCAACAGCCCTGATAGGCAAAACCCGCGAAGGCGGCGGAAATATGTTCAGGCATCAGCTTGACACTATGGCGACACTTATCGATTACAGCTACATAGATTCGGTATTGCTAAAAGCTTCGGTGGTTCATGATTTAATAGAGGATGTTCCCGATTTTAATCACAATCTTCTTCTTCAAATTGATTTTGAAAGCCCCCAGGTGTATGAACTGGTGCTGGAAGTAACCCGTTATCCCAACGAAACCAAGCCCGAGTTTCTTACCCGTATTCTGGAAAAAGGTACAAAAAACGCCAAAATTCTTAAGGTGGCGGATAGGATCTCAAATATGATTTCTTTGGGTTTTGTGATTAATTATAATTTTATCAGCCGTTATACCGAAGAGACCGTTCAATATATTTACCCCATAGCCGAAGAAGTGAACAAGGCCATGCTTCAGGAACTTAAGTCCTTGGTAGAGTCAAGGCGCAAGTATCTTCAGGCTATTAGGCCGGAACGGATGGCGGAGGAAATATAAAAGCGCCCCGTAATGGCCCTTTACTTTTTTCCTATAATTTACTAGGCTTAGGAATATAAACACTTTCCAAATGGAGGATATTTTATGATTAAACTTGCTATTAACGGGTTCGGCCGTATTGGCCGCCTTGTGTTTCAAGCTATTGTCGACCAGAAGCTTCTGGGCAAGGCAATTGACGTAATTGCGGTAACCGATATTTCTACTGATGCAAAATACTTTGCCTATCAGCTCAAATACGATTCTACTCAGGGCAGAATGAAGGCGAAAATCACTACCGAAAAATCAAGCCCTTCCGTGGCAGAAGACGATATTCTGGTA
Organism: Treponema sp.; assembly: GCA_031259345.1. Classification (GTDB taxonomy): domain Bacteria; phylum Spirochaetota; class Spirochaetia; order Treponematales; family Breznakiellaceae; genus JAIRLQ01. The sequence goes on along the minus strand of JAIRLQ010000338.1, from coordinate 3,009 downwards.
GTGGATGGCCACAAAATCAAATGTGTTATGGCCGAAAAGGAACTTAAGAATCTGCCCTGGAAAAAGCTGGGTGTGGACTATGTGGTAGAATCCACAGGGATCTTTACCGGCGACAACGCTTATGGCCATCTGGAAGCGGGCGCCAAAAAAGTTATCATTTCCGCGCCCGCCAAAGGCAAAGAAAAGAAGATACCTACTTTTGTTATGGGCGTTAATAACGACAAATACGATCCCGCCAAAGATCATGTGGTTTCCAATGCGTCATGTACCACTAATTGTCTGGCGCCGCTTGTGTACGTTATCCTTAAAGAAAAAATTGGCCTTGAAACCGGACTTATGACAACCATTCATTCTTATACCGCCACCCAGAAAACCGTTGACGGTGTTTCCAAGAAAGACTGGCGGGGCGGCCGCGCCGCGGCGGAGAATATCATTCCTTCCACCACCGGCGCCGCGAAGGCTGTGGGCGAAGTGCTTCCCGAAACCAAGGGCAAGCTTACCGGTATGTCATTCCGGGTTCCCACTCCCACGGGTTCGGTAGTAGACCTTACCTTTACCGCGGCCAGGGATACCTCTATCGAGGAGATCGACGCCGCCATGCTCAAAGCTTCCAAAGGCTATCTCAAGGGTATTATGGGCTATGCCGACGAAGAGATCGTTTCCAGGGATATTATTCATGATCCCCGCACTTCCATTTACGACAGCCTTGCCACCCGGCAGAACAACCTGCCCGGTGAAAAACGCTTTTTCAAAGTTGTCTCCTGGTATGACAACGAATGGGGTTATTCCAACAAAATAGTAGATCTTGTCTGCTACATGGACAAAGCCGCCGGCGCAAAAAAGAAGTAAGACAGTTAATTGTTGTAAAGGCTTCGTCTTTAGGGGGCGAGGCCTTTTTCTTTAATAAAGAAGGCTGTTCCAAAACCAACCGGGTTTTGGCACAAGCTCAAAAAACAAAAGGAGACATAGATGATAAAAACCATAAAGACTTTAGATCTTAAGGACAAACGTATTATCATGCGGGTAGATTTTAATGTTCCCATGAAAGATGGGGTAGTGCAGGATGATACCCGTATCCGGGCTGCCCTTCCGACAATCAAATACATTCTGGGCAAAGACGTTAAGACCCTTACCCTGATGAGCCATTTGGGCGATCCGGCAAAAGACGCGGAAAAAGCCCGGAGCAAAGCCGAAAAAGACGGCAAGAGCTTTGATCTTGACAAGTACATTGCGGGTAAACACCGGATGAAGCCCGTGGCGGAGTACCTTGCCAAAGTTCTAAAGAAACCGGTGGTGTTTGCTCCGGACAGCCTTGGGCAAAAGAAATTTATCGAATCCCAAAAAAGCGGCGCCATCATCATGCTCGAAAACACCCGCTTTCATAAAGAAGAAACCTCCAAAGATGGTAAAGCCCGGGACAAAATGGCGAAAGAACTGGCGTCTTACGGCGAAATTTTTGTGAACGACGCTTTTGGCACTGCCCACAGGGATCACGCTTCTACCGCCTCTATTGCCAAGTTTGTGCCTGTTGCGGCAGCGGGTTTCCTTATGGAAAAAGAAATTAATTACCTTGAGCCCATTGTAACAAATCCCATAAAGCCCCTGGTGGCTATTATCGGCGGGGCAAAGGTATCTTCAAAAATCGCGGTTCTCGAAAGCCTGCTCAAAAACGCCTCTGCCCTGGTTATTGGCGGCGGCATGGCCTATACCTTCCTTAAAGCCCAGGGCAAAAAAATCGGCAAATCCCTCGTCGAAGATGACCAGATAGACACGGCAAAGAAGATCCTGGAAGCCGCCGCAAAAGCGGGCGCCGAGATTGTGCTGCCTCTGGATCATGTCTGCGCCGAAAAATTCGACGCCGCCGCGAAAGCAGTGGCGGTTGCGGGGCAGAATATTGGCGACAAGCTTATGGGTATGGACGTAGGCCCCAAAACTTTGGCGAAGTACAGGGAAGTGCTGGCGAAAGCAAAAACCATTGTGTGGAACGGCCCGGTAGGGGTGTTTGAATTTGACGCCTTTGCAAAGGGTACCGAAGAAGTAGCCAAGATGGTCGCGGAAGCAACCGCCAGGGGAACCGTTACCGTAGTAGGCGGCGGAGATTCCGTCGCGGCGGTAAACAAGTTCGGCCTTGCCTCAAAAATGAGCCATGTTTCCACCGGCGGCGGCGCGTCCCTGGAATTGCTTGAAGGGAAAAGGCTGCCGGGTATCGAGGTGTGCCGCGTCAGGGACTACTTTATCGCCGGCAACTGGAAGATGCACAAAACCCGGGCGGAAGCCGCCGAACTTGCAAAGGCTCTGGTAAAGTCTCTTAAAGGCGGAAAGCACAAATACCTTGTGGCGCCGTCCTTTACCCTGCTGGAAACAGTGGGCGGAATCATCAAGGGAACCAACATACTTCTTGGCGCCCAGAACTGCGCGTCCGAGGAGCAGGGCGCCCATACAGGCGAAACTTCCGTGCTTCAGCTTAAAGATCTGGGCGTGGACGCGGTGATCCTGGGGCACAGCGAAAGGCGGCACATCTATAAAGAAGACGATGCCCTTATCAACAAGAAGGTAAAACTGGCCCTAAAGCACGGCCTGGAAGTCATACTTTGCATCGGCGAAACCCTGGACGAGCGGGAGAAGAAAAAGGCCGAGGCGGTTTGTAAACGCCAGACCGAAAAGGGCCTCGCGGGTGTTAGCCCCGAAGAACTTTCCCGGGTAACCATAGCTTACGAGCCCGTATGGGCAATCGGTACGGGCAAAACCGCGACCCCTGCCGACGCCGAGGCTATTCACAAGTATGTCCGCGGCGTGGTGGAAAAGCTTTACGGCGCCCAGGCCGCCCGGCTTGTGGTTATACAGTACGGCGGCTCGGTCAAGGGCGAAAACGCCGCCCAGCTTATGGCTATGGAAGACATCGACGGAGCCCTGGTGGGCGGCGCGTCTCTTAAAGCCGAAAGCTTTGCGCCTATCGCGAAGTTCGGCTAAGACGGCTTTTGCCGGCGGCCGCTGCCGGCGGGGTTGTTG
>JAIRLQ010000308.1 GCA_031259345.1 Treponema sp. | reverse complement strand
GCCGAAACATCCATGGGCCCCACCCTGTAGAGCCTGTCGTAGAGGATGGCCGCCACATCAACCCAGAGTTTGTAGGAATCCCCGGGGAGGCGGCCCTTCATCTTGTTGGTCATGTGGGTAACAAACGCGTCAAGCCCAACAGAAAGGATATTGAAGGCCAAAAAAGGGCCCTTCCGGGGATTGGCGGTGACAAGCCGCACGCCGCGGGAGTATTCGATTTTTGACGGCCCGGCAAGCCGGTCCAGCACGCCTTCCAGTTCCCGGCCATCGGCGCCGTCATTGCCGGTCCCCATGGGCAGCCGGATCACGCCGAAGTTCGAGCGGATCGCCGCCGGGGCCGAGTAGAGCGCCGTCAGAATCTCCAGGCTGGTCCCGTCCCCGCCGGCGGCGATGATCAGGTTGAAGGGGGGCGTCCCCGCCGCGGCCGCTTCGTCCAGCAGGGCCTTAACGGTCCGCTCCGCGGTTCCCGGCCCCCTGGTAAGGACCACCCCGCGCCTGCCCGGGCTGTCCCGGCCCGGCTCCGTGTCCAGGGCAATCCGGGAGGGACCCGCGTCTTCCCGCCGGGGATTGGCGGCGGCCCTTTCTTCACAGACCCTCAGCGCCGCGTGGTGCCGTTTCCACCGGGAGCGAATGGTAAAGCCCCCCGCCGTGGGGTTGGCGATGATGGTCCAGGCCAGGGGCCGCCCCGGCGCCACGAGGCTGCGGCGGCAGATACGCTCCATGGCCGCGGCAAAATCGTCAAGGTTCATCGCGAGGTTCATCACTAGAGAATGGCGCTAAAAACCGTGCCGGTCAAGATTTACAGCGGCGGGGACAGAGCCGCAGCATCACGCAGCAATTCTCTTGATATGCTTCGCGGTTACGAAGATCACGGCATCCCGTGGTCCATTGCCAAAGGCCTGTTGCCAAACCCGGTTAGTTAAAAAACCCCGTTTTTTCTCCGTTTTTTCAGGAAACTTTTAATAAACTCTTGACACCCCTTTTGTTTTTCCCTAAAATCGGGGTTAAATCCTAGTAATATTATGTATTTAATATGTTATAAGATTTGCAGTAGAGGTTGCAGTATGGGTCAGAACATCATTGAAATCCGGCGGATTACGAAGAAATTCGCCAACGCCCGGCAATACGCGGTGGATGACGTAAGCTTGAACATCCCGAAGGGGGCGTTTATAACAATTATGGGAAGTTCCGGGTCCGGCAAGACAACCCTTTTAAAAATGGTAAACCGCATCTACGAACCCACCAGGGGGGAAATATTCTTTGAGGGACAGAACATTGCGGGCCTGAAGGTAGAGGAGTACCGGAAAAAAATAGGCTATGTAATCCAACAGATCGGTCTTTTCCCCCATATGCAGGTTTTCGAGAACATTTCCGTGGTGCCCAAGAGTCTGAAATGGGACAAAAGCCGGATCGAAGAACGGGTAAACTACCTCCTGGAGCTTGTCCGCCTGCAGCCCCACATATACCGGAATCGATACCCTTCGCAGTTGTCGGGAGGGCAACAGCAGCGGGTCGGCCTGGCCCGGGCCATGGCTGCGGAGCCTTCGATTATGTTGATGGACGAACCCTTTGGCGCCATTGATCTGATCACCCGCCAGTCTCTCCAGGAAGAATTGCTGGAGATTCACAAAAAACTGGAAAAAACGATTTTATTTGTCACCCACGACATCCACGAAGCCTTCAAGCTGGGGGAACAGGTGATAATCATGCACGAGGGGAAGGTGCAACAATTCGATACCCCCTATAATATTTTGTTCAGGCCTGCCAACGACTATGTAAAAAAACTGATCGCCACAGAGAGCATTTTTGAAAAACTGCGGGTCCTGCGGGTTGGCTCCATCATGACGCCAATCCAAAGCGTCCCCCAAAACGCCGTCCCGGGCGCCCGGGAAGACGAGCCCCTCAGTTCGGTTTTCGGAAAATTCATTGAATCGGAAAACAGGTCCCTGTATGTAGAGAACAGCGACGGCAGGATAGTCGGGCAAATCTACTGGGACAGCTTCCAGTCAATACCCACATTTAAAAACGGGAAGATAGAATATTATGTTTAAACTTTTATCGGCAACCCTGGGCTATATCAATTCCCATTACGATACGTATGTTTTAGCGGTTAAAACCCACATTCTGATCTTTGTATTGGTGTTAGCCGCCGCGGTTATTATCGGCATTCCCCTGGGGATCCTGAGCTCCAAAAAGCCGGTGTTTTCCACGGTAATAATAAACATATTCAGCGCCCTTAAAATGATCCCAAGCCTGGCGCTGCTTTTAGTGTTTATCCCCATCATAGGAACCGGGATGATTCCCGCCTCCATCGCGCTGGTCCTTCACGCCCTCCCGACGATGCTGATCAACACCTACACGGGGTTTAAACAGATAGACGCCGCGGTGACAGAAAGCGCCGTGGCTATGGGAATGACCAGGGGGGAAATATTGCGAAAGGTAGAATTCCCCCTGGCGCTGCCCCTGGTTTTTACCGGCCTTCGCACCTGCAGCGTTGACATCATCGCCACCACCACCATAGCGGCCTATATAGGCGCCGGAGGATTGGGGCAATTTGTTGTAGTAGGGTTAAGCAATCTGAATTCTGCAACCATGCTGGCAGGAAGCCTTACGGTGGCGCTGATATCCCTGATAGTTGATCTTGTATTTTTCCTGCTCCAAAAGGGATTAATCAGATATGAAAAAGCATAGCTTTGAAGATAGAAAATCATGGAAAGGAGTGTGTCATGTTTCCAACCAGCCAACCAGCAGCAAAAACGCCGTTCCGGTTTCCAGCCGGGGTGTTTCTTGTCGCAGTCTTAACGGCAGCCGGCTGTAACGCTTCCCGGGGATCCTCCGACAAGAACATCGTTGTCGGGGCAAAAGGTTTCGCCGAAAACCAAATAGTTGCGCGGCTTATTCAATACGCTTTGGATGATCAGGGTTTTAAAACCGGGTATATAAACAACCTTGACAGCGGCGTTTTACAAACCGCTATCGAAACCGGCCAAATTGATCTATACCCGGAATACACCAATACGGGGCTTACCAGTGTGCTAAAACTCGCCCCTGTCTTTGACACCCAGGAAGCCTACCGGGAGGTCAAGGCGCGGTACAAGGAAAAATTCAATATTGTCTGGCTTGCCCCAACTGCGGTAAACGACACCTATTGTATGGTACTCTCCAAAAAAACTTCCGACAGGCTTGGCATTACCACTATTACTCATCTGCAAGCCAGGGCAGGGGAGATCCGGGCCGCCCAGAGCTCGGATTGGGAAGACAGGGCGGATCTCCTTCCGGCAATGGAGGCCAAATACGGCAAATTCAACTTCAAGGACAAAAAGCTGTACAATGGCTTGCTTGCCTATCAGGTCTTGCTTAATGACGAAGGGGATTTGATGATAGGACAAACCACGGATCCGCAGCTTGAAAACAAAAACTACGTAGTTCTGGAGGATGATAAAACCCTTTGGCCCCCTTACAACCTGGTTCCTGTCGTCCGTCAAGAGACTTTGGATAAATACCCGGAAATCGAAGGGATTATAAACGGAGTTACCGCATCCCTGAATACCGAATTGATGACAGGCCTCAATGCGGCGGTGGTTATACGCCATGAAGAAGTTGAGGATGTGGCAAGAGCATTTTATAACCGCATCAAAAAGTAGGCCCCAAATGCAGCTTGTCACTTTTTTTATAAAACAGCGCCAGCGCCTGCTGCTCCTGGTCCTGCAACACCTGGGCATCGTGGGGCTTTCTCTGGGTGTTTCTTTTATATTCGCCCTTACCGTGGGGTATTTGCTTACAAAAAACAAATTGGCGTCCACGGTGGCGGTGGGCTTTTTCAGCGCCCTCTACTCAATCCCCAGCATAGCCCTCTTCGCGTTGCTGCTCCCCATGAGCGGCCTCGGACTGCGAACAGCGGTGATAGTTATATCCATCTACGCCCAACTTATCCTGCTGCGGAGCGTTATTGCGGGGTTCAAGTCCATTGACGAGGCGATTATCGAGACCAGTTTGGGCCTGGGATTGAGTCCTGGGGAAATATTATTTCGCATTCAGCTTCCCCTGGCCGCGCCGGTGATCCTTTCGGGAGTACGTCTTGCATCAGTTTCCGCTATCGGCATCGGGACCATTGCAGCCTCAATAAACAGCGGGGGAATAGGAGCGCTTCTCTTTGAGGGAATACGAAATTTATATCCTGAAAAAATTATATGGGGCATCATACTGTCTTCGTCACTGTGTTTTGGGGCCAACCAGCTTTTTGGGAAACTTGAAAGGCTTTTTGCCAAAAGGGCCCGGGGAGAAATTGTCAGGCGGAAGGATAAAAACGCCCCCGAAGCGGCGTACGACGCGGCATTGTAATGAGATCCTCCGGCCTGCAAATTTAACGAAAGGAGCGTGTGTTTATGCTGTCTGAAAGAATTATTGAAGATGATTTCCATGCACTGTTTGAAACCCCCGGTTGTGTTAAACCCTATGTATACAAAATCGTCAGCCCCGGGGAAGAAAAATTAATGCGATTCCTGGGCAGGGAGCCTAAAAGCATAACAGAGGCGTCCGAATTTTTTCATGTTCCCTTTGAGGAGGCAAAAAACCTGGCGGACAAGGCATACAGCCGGGCCAACATACACAAGTCAAGGGAAAATCCGGATCGGTATTATGCAGCGACTCTGTATGACCGGCTGGGGTATTTTACCCAATACGAGCAGGAAGCATGGCTCACTATTCCGAAAGAGGAGCGCAGGATTATTGACGACTGGTATGTCGAAGCCTACTCTATACTGACCATTAACGATATGGAAACAGGAAAAGCGGATACCCACAACCACTTTGGATTCCTGCCGATACGGTATGCAGTAGAAAAGATCCTTGCGGCAGCGGAGAAATCCGATAAACCCTTTTATGTGGTCCCCTGCAACTGCAGGACTACCACAAACGCCTGTGATCTTCCCCGTGAAACCTGTGTCCATGAGCGATACGGACCCAACAGCCAATGGGATCGGGGGCATGGACGGCAGCTTTCTCTTGACGAACTTCGGGAACTTCTCTATGCGGCTGACAAAGCGGGGCTTATGCACTCGGTTTCTTCCACAGGCCATGTATGTAATTGCGACTCCTGCTGCTGTTATCCAACCCGTATGGCCCTCAATTACAATTTAAAGGGCGAATACCGCGCCATAAATTACGTGGCAATTTATGATCGGGATAAATGCGTCAGTTGCGGCCTTTGCGCCAAACGCTGCCATCTTAAAGCGTTCAGGAAAGATCCGACAGGCAAAATACGGTACGATCCCAACCTGTGCTGGGGCTGTGGAATTTGCGAAACCGCCTGTCCGAAGGGGGCTATCAAGACGGCTCTCCTGGCTGAACATAACCATCCACAAGGAATAAGCTATGAGTAACCGCGTGCCATTGATGTTTGAAATTGACAGCTACGAAGGAAACAGGCGCTTCAGGATGGATACCATGGCCTTGCAGGTGGTCACGATGCTCCTTCGCGGGTTAAGAGGATTGCTGCGCGGCGCGGTCCATTTCGGCCTTGATGGCTTTTATCAGCTTTTCGAGGCCGGCCTCTTCGTCGCCGTCATTTTCCACGACAAGATCCGCCAGTTTCTCATATTCAGACATCACTTCCTTGTACAGAAACACCCGCAATGCGTTCGTGCTCTGCGTTTCCGGTTCTTTCGGATTGGGCACAAATCTTTCCTGCATTTTTTTGATCATCCGATCCGGATCCCGTTTGATATATATAAACCGGCCTGATCGCCGCAGAGCCTGTACGTTCTTTTCCAACAGGACCGTCTCCGCTCCGGTTGCGATGATGGCATTTGCCGCTTCTTCTGCGATGCGCCCCACAACAGCTTCTTCGGCCAGGCGAAATTCACGGGCAAAATGAAGAAATGACGGTTCCGGATT
>JAIRLQ010000303.1 GCA_031259345.1 Treponema sp. | reverse complement strand
TGAATAAATCAGTGCTTTCCCAGGGACAGCGGCCTTCCCGTTTACCACAGTGGCCCTTTTGCCGTCCGTCTCCCATTACAGTTGCGGGTTACAACGGGGGATTCTCACCCCTGCTTCCTCTGCAACGCAACGCAAAATCAGTCTACGCTAAAAAGAAATTTTTTGTCAATGGGAATTTGTAAAAATTTATGAAAATTTGTAAAAATCAACATAACCCCGCCGCAGAGCAGCGCGCTGTCCGCCCGCTTGACACAGGGACAAAAAAATGCCAGGCTTTAGGCATAGTTAGACTCTGTCTATAATGTAGACAGACACTAATTAAACAGGGGTGCTGGATTAGGCGCTGGCCGGAAAGCAAGTTTCCGCCCAGGCCAAGGACCCGCGCGGAAATAACATAACCTTTTGTTATGTTATCTCTTATTGCGTAAGCAAGTAGAATAAAATGCCCGGCATTTTATTCTTGCGCGGTTCCTAAGGTTCCGGCTGAGAGGAAGCCGCCTGCCGAGTTTTCGGCCCGGGCTTTAAACCCTTTAACCTGATCCGGGTAATGCCGGCGGAGGGAGCTGAGTCTGGTCCAATGATTCAAAGCCTTCGCGGGGAAACCCGGGAAGGCTTTTTTTTGCCCGGTTTTTAAACCGGAAAGGAAGGAAACATGGAACAGCCGGAAGCAAGCCTTGCAATACAGGTATTGCCCCAATCAACAGACGGAGACAATGTGATCCGCATTGTGGATAAAGTCATTGACTATATCAAAAGCACGGGACTTAACAGCTTTGTAGGTCCCTTTGAAACCACCATAGAGGGTGATTTTGACAAGCTTATGGAAATCGCGGTGGAATGTCAGCGTATCTGCATAAAAGAAGGAGTTCCGGGCCTCCTTACCTATATAAAGATGGCATATAACCCCAAAGCCGGGGTTTGGTCTATCGATAAAAAAACCGCCAAACACCATGAGTAAAAGCTGGCAGTCCCTGGTTCTGGTGGCGGCTCTCATCATTTTATGGCAGGGGCTAAGTATGACCGGCATTATTCCGGGCTATATGCTCCCAAGCCCTGTCCGGGTGCTAAAGGCCTTTGCCGGGGATTTTCCCCTCCTTATGCATCACCTCCGGAATACCCTGCTTGAAGCTTTTTGGGGCCTGCTTATTGCGGTGGCGGCTTCTTTTGTTTTGGCGCTGCTTATGGATTTCAACAAGATTTTAAAAAAGTCCGTAGCACCCCTTTTGCTTTTTACCCAGACCATGCCCACCATCGCCGTGGCGCCCCTCCTTATACTGTGGATGGGCTACGGCTCGGCCCCCAAAATTGCCCTGGTATTCCTAACCTGTTTTTTCCCCATGACCATTGGGCTCCTTGGCGCCTTTGCGGAAGCCGACATTGACGCCATAAAACTTCTCCAGTCCATGGGGGCGAAAAAGCGCCAAATCTACCAATACATAAAACTGCCCCGGAGCCTGCCGGCGTTTTTTTCGGGCTTAAGGATTTCAAGTTCCTACGCCATCATAGGCGCGGTGGTAGCCGAGTGGCTGGGCGGAGACGCGGGCCTTGGGGTTTACATGACCAGGGTACGGCGTTCTTATTCTTTTGACAAAATGTTCGCGGTCATTTTACTTACCGCGGCGCTAAGTTTGGCGCTAATAAAATTTGTAAGCGAAATTGAACGGCTTGCCATGCCGTGGAGAAAGGAGCTTCGTAATGAGTAGAAAGTTGAGGCTTTCCCAAAACTTCAGTTTTTGGGAAAGCAACCTTAGATTTAGAGGAAAAAGCGGACTTTTGGCCGCTTTCTCCAAAGCCATTCCCGAAATTAACCGGGTTTTGGGAATGGCTCAGTTGTTAATTATTTTGGCAGCCGCGGCGCTGTTCACAACCGGCTTTTCAAGCTGTGCCAAAAAAAAGGCTGATGCCGGTCAAATCCGGGTAGTCCTGGACTGGACGCCCAATACCAACCACACGGGGCTCTACGCCGCCCTTGAAAAAGGCTGGTTTGCCGAAGAGGGCCTTGCCGTAGAAATCATGCAGCCCCCCGAAGACGGCGCCCTGGTTCTGCTTGCTTCGGGGAACGCCGAATTTGCCGTGGACTTCCAGGAATCGCTGGGGCCCGCCATTGCCCGGGAACAGGATGCCCTGCCGGTAACGGCTGTGGCGGCCATCATAAGCCATAACACATCGGGCCTTATGGCCCTTTCGGAAAGCGGCATCAAAACGCCCCGGGATCTTGAAGACAGGCGTTTCGCTTCCTGGGATACCCCGCTTGTAACGGCAATTATTCGGAACATTGTGGAAGCCGACGGCGGGGATTTTAGCCGGGTTAAGATGATACCCAATTTTGCCACCGACGTTTTTTCGGCCCTGGAAACCGACGTAGACTCGGTCTGGATCTACTATGCCTGGGACGGGATCGCCGCAGAACTGCGGGGCACGGCTATCAACTACCTCGATCTGGGGAAGCTCAATCCTGACTTTGATTTTTATACCCCGGTATTGGTAAGCAACAGCGCCTGGGCGCAAAAAAATCCCGGCCTTGCCAAAAAATTCCTCAAAGCCGCGAGCCGGGGTTACACCTTTGCCATGGAAAACCCCGGGGAAGCCGCGGAAATCCTTTTAAAACACGCCCCGGAACTCGACCGCGCCCTGGTTATGGCAAGTCAAAACTACCTTGCATCCCGCTATCAGGGGGATGCCAAACGGTGGGGCGAAATCGATCCCGCCCGCTGGGCGGCTTTTTACCGCTGGATGTACCGGGAAGGCCTTTTGGAAAAAGATATAGGCGAAGGCGGTTTTACCAATGAGTACCTTCCCTGAAACGGATCCGGCCGGAGACAACAGTCCGTGTCTTTTTCGCTGTGAGGGCATCACCCAAAAATACCAGGATGAAACCGTAGTTGAAGGGATAAGGGTTGAACTGCCCGCCGGGGGTATTATTTCCCTTCTGGGCCCTTCGGGGGTTGGTAAAACCACCCTTTTTAACATACTCGCCGGGGTTGACAGGCCTTCAGGCGGCCAGGTCTTCCTCTTGGGCGAGGATATAACCGGGGTCTCGGGCAGGGTAAGCTACATGCTGCAAAAAGATCTGCTTTTGGAATACCGGACGGTTTTGGACAACGTTATTCTTCCCCTTCTTATTAAAGGAAAAAAGAAGAAAGAAGCCCGCTCCCTGGCCGCGGAATTTTTTCCCCAATTCGGGCTTTCGGGCTATGAAAAGAAGTACCCCCGGGAACTTTCCGGGGGGATGCGCCAGCGGGCAGCCCTGCTGCGCACCTGCATGATGCGTAATCCGGTAATCCTGCTGGACGAACCTTTTTCCGCCCTGGATGCCATTACCCGCCGCCAGATGCAGGACTGGTTCTGCGGCATTGCCTCCGCCATGGGCTTTTCCACCCTTTTTATCACCCACGATGTGGAAGAAGCGCTTTTGCTTTCCGACAGGGTGTATGTCCTTACCGGCAAACCCGGTAAGATTACCGCGGATTTCGCAATACGTCCCGGCCGCCCCCGTGATCACAGCTTTCCGGTATCCCCCGGCTTTGGGGAGCAAAAGCAGCTTATCCTCGAAGCCATAGGGCTTTGAGGCCCGTCCCCTCCCGATCCGGGCACTTTACACAAGACCGCCAAATTCGCTATACTGATATTCCAATTTCAGCGGAGCGCCTTAACGGAGCGCTTGTATGGAGCGGTGTCCGAGCGGTTGAAGGAGACGGTTTCGAAAACCGTTGAACTCGTAAGGGTTCCGGGGGTTCGAATCCCCCCTGCTCCG
>JAIRLQ010000298.1 GCA_031259345.1 Treponema sp. | reverse complement strand
TAATGTAGACACATTATGGACAGACTTCCTTAAAAAAGGCATTTTGCGCACCGTTTTGGTACAAAACGGGAGCAAATGCAAGGTCTGTCCGCAAAGTAACCGACTTTGTGGACAGACACGAATTAATAGAGTTGTTTGGAAACTTCAGTTTCTGAACAACTTCCACTTAAAAACAGCGGGAAGCAAAGAATTGGTGAAAACATAAAATGAATACTGAAAAAAATAATAATAGAGTTGTTCGCAAGCTTCAGTTTTCCGAACAGCAACCGCTTAAAAACGCATGTTTCGCAGCCGGCAGGCGAGAAACTGCAGGACTTGTGAGAGAACCAACCGGGTTCTCGAGCAAGTCTAATGCCGCTTATTCATCACAACCCGCTTCCCGCTTTATAAACCGTGATCTTTCCTGGCTGGATTTTAACCGGCGGGTGCTTGAAGAAGGCCTGCGCAGGGATCTTTTGCCCCTGGACAGATTCAGATTTTTTTCCATTGTTTCTTCCAATTTTGATGAATTTTTTATGGTAAGGGTGGCGGCAATGAAGCGCACACTTGGCGCGCTTCCCGGCGAAGACCCTTCAGGTTTGTCCCCGGAGGAACAGCTTAAATCGGTTTCACAAAAGGTTCGTTCCATTATAGAGCGTCAGTACAGCGCTTTAAATGATGAAGTCCTGCCGGATCTTGCCTCCGGAGGCCTTACCCTTTTGCGCCCGTCTTCCTGGTCAAAGACGCAAAGGGAATACCTGGCCTCTCTTTTCCAGGGGGAGATACTGCCCATCTTAACGCCCCTTCGCATTGATGAAAATGATACGCTTCCCGCGATGGACAGCAGTTGGGTTCACGCGGCTTTTCTTCTGGAAAATGAAAACAACGAAGAAAAAATTTCGGTAGTCAGAATTCCCAATTCTTTGGATCGCATTGTATGGCTTGAGAACGAAAACGAAAGCGGGAGTTCCTGGGCTTTGCTTGAAGATTTGGTCCTTAGCTGGGGGGGGGCTCTTTACCCTGGCTACAAAATAAAAGAAAGCCTGCTTTTTAAAATTAACCGGGACGCCGACTTTTCGGTAGATGAAAGACGGGATGAAGATTTTGTTGAAGCCATGGAAGAGCTGCTTGAAACCAGGGAACATTCCGGCGCTGTGCGTATGGTATATTCATCCGGTTCCGCAAGGCTTACCCAATACCTTGCCCGCCGGTTTGGGCTTGAGGACACGGATCTGTACGAGATTAACGGCCCCCTCAATCCGGAGAGCCTTTACGATCTTGTAACGGTAAAGGGCTTTGATCATTTGCGGGAAAAACCCTGGAAGTTTTACGATGCCCCCGGAGGGGACAGGTTTTTTTCAATTTGGGACAGAATTCGCGCCGGGGATTTTATTCTGCATTTTCCCTACCAGAGTTTTGAGCCGGTAATACGCTTTTTTCAGGATGCCGCTTCGGATCCGGATGTGGTGGCAATCAAGGCGACTCTGTACCGGATTTCGGGCGGCGGGGGCGCCGCGATTCCGCCTGTGGTGCGGGCGCTTAAACAGGCCAGTCTTGCGGGGAAGCATGTTACCGCTGTGGTGGAGCTTAAAGCCCGCTTTGATGAAGAGCAAAATATCTCCTGGGCGAAGGAACTTGAAAAAGCCGGGGTGATTGTAGTCTACGGCCTTGCGCGGCTTAAGGTTCATGCGAAGGTGGCCCTTGTGATGCGGAAAGAAAACGGCAGGATGAGGCGTTATGTCCACCTTTCTACCGGAAACTACAATGATCGTACCGCGCGGCTTTACGAGGATATTTGCCTTTTTACCGATGATGACGAAATTGCTTTTGATACGGGGCTTCTTTTTAATATGATCACAGGCTACTCGGAAGTTTCAAAGATGCGCCGTCTTTCCATTGCGCCTACGGCGCTTAAGCGGAAGCTTTTGGATCTAATCGACAGGGAAATCCGTTTTTCCAGCCCCGAGTCGCCGGGGCGCATTATGGCAAAAATGAATTCCCTTGCGGATATTGACATCATCAATGCGCTGTACCGGGCCTCCGCCGCCGCAGTCCGCGTCGATCTTAATGTGCGGGGGATCTGTATGCTGGTTCCCGGCGTCAAGGGGCTTTCCGAAAATATCCGTGTGGTAAGCGTGATCGATCATTACCTGGAACACGCCCGTATTATTTATTTTGCTTCCGGCGGGGGAGGGGAACTTTACCTTTCTTCCGCCGACTGGATGCCCCGCAACCTTGAACGGCGTGTGGAGCTTATGTTCCCTGTTTTGGAAGAAGAACCCAAACGCCTTGTTCTTTTAATTTTACAGGATTATTTTAAAGATACTTGCCATTCATGGATTTTGAGGCCGGACGGCGTTTGGGAGCGGATTAAAAGCGCCGCCGGAGAAACTCCCTTCCGGGCTCAAACCGGCTTCCTTGCCAAAGCCGCCAAAGCCGCCGAACGCCACGAAGCGGCAAGGACTGAATTTATTGTAAGGCGCAGCCCGATTGCCGAGGGGCAAGGAGAAGAAAAATCAAACGCGTCATCCTAAAGCATGGTGAAGAAAGGCGTATTCTTTTAGGCCATCCCTGGGTCTATGATAACGAAGTTGAAAAGGTACTTTTTGGCCCCGGCGCAAAAGCCGAAAGCGCTTCTCTTGAACCCGGCGAAATCGCAGATGTGGAAAGTTTCCACAAAACATATTTGGGGCGGGCTTTTATAAACCCCGCTTCAAAAATAATCGCCCGTATTTACAGCCCCTCCAAAGAAGGAGTGGACAAGGGCTTTTTTAAGCGCCGGTTAAGGGAAGCCCTGCTCCGCCGCGCCGGGGCTTTTTCCGCCCGCGCGCCGGACTTTTTCCGGGAATCCTGCCGCATTGTTTTTGCCGAGGCGGATTTCCTTCCCGGTCTTATTATTGATCGTTTTGTCGGCTGGCCTTTGGAAGAACTTGAGGCCGCGGTAAAGCTTAGGCCCCTTGCTTTTGAAGACGCCTGTTCCGCCCTGGGAAAGCCAAAGTCCTGGCTTTCCGTGCAGTTCCTTTGCTATGGCATGGACATACGCAGGGACATAATTTTGGAAGCCATAAAAGAAGTGCTTTCCGCACCCCTTTATCCGGGGACGGAAGCCCTGGGAATGCCCTCAGGCATTTATGAAAAATCGGATGTTAAGGTAAGGGAGCTTGAAGGCCTGCCTCTGCGGGAAGGCCTTGTAGAAGGAAGCTGTCCGCCCGGAGGCATAGTCATTTTTGAAAACCGCCTCCCTTTTGTACTTCGCCTTGATGAAGGTCAAAAGACCGGGCACTTTCTGGATCAAAAAGAAAACCGTTCCCTTTGCGCGGCCTACGCGGAAGCCGCGCGGGTACTGGACGCATTTTCTTACACAGGAGGTTTTGGCATACACGCCGCACGGGCAGGGGCAGCGTCGGTAAGCTGTGTAGACCTTTCCGAAGCGGCGCTGGAAACGCTTAAAATGAATGCGGTGCTGAACGGGGTAAGTGAAAAAATCAGCGCCGTCAAGTCCGATGTCTTTGAATACCTGCGCCGGGCGGAACGTAAAAAAGAAAAGTTTGATCTTGTCATTCTTGATCCCCCGGCATTTGCGAAAAGCCGTAAATCACTCTCCGATGCCCTTAGGGGCTATAAAGAAATTAACCTTGAAGCGTTAAAACTTTTACGTCCCGGCGGCGTTCTTGTAAGCTGTTCATGCAGCCAGGCTCTGGACGAAAGCCGCTTTAAGCGCGTGCTTGCCGAAGCCGCCGCCGATGCGGAAAGGCGGCTTGTCCGTCTTGGTTTTTATTCCCAGGGGCAGGATCACCCCATACTGGCGGGCTATGACGAGTCGGAATATTTAAAATGTGGTATTTACCGGGTTTTGTAAATCTAAGGTGAGTTTGTTTCAAAACCAAAGGGGATTAAATTATGGAGAAAACTTCGCTTGCCGAAATGATGGCGGTTCTTGCTTTTCAGTTGGGAATTATTCTGTTCATGGTTCGTTTTTTTGGGCGCCTGGTTAAACGTTTCGGGATTCCCCAGGTTTTGGGAGAACTTTTGGCAGGCGTGCTTATCGGCCCTTATGCCCTGGGAAGCGTGCGTCTGCCGGGCTTTCCCGAAGGACTCTTTCCCCTGGGCGAAGGAGCCCTGGCGGTAAGCCCCGAACTTTATGCCATCGCGTCAATCGCTTCCATTATACTTTTGTTTGCCTCGGGGCTTGAAACCGACATCGGGCTTTTTTTGCGCTACTCCCTGGCAGGGGGCGTTATAGGTATAGGCGGGGTGGCCCTCTCTTTTGTTTTTGGCGATCTTGTAGGGGTACTTCTTATGGGGACGACCTTTATGGATCCCATCTGTCTTTTCCTGGGCGTACTTTCCACCGCCACATCCGTCGGCATTACCGCCCGCATTCTTTCGGATCAAAAAAAGATGGATTCTCCCGAAGGGGTAACGATTTTGGCGGCGGCAGTTTTTGACGACGTTTTGGGAATTATCGCCCTGGCGGTAGTACTTGGGATTGTAACGGTTATAAAGAGCGGGCATGGCGCGCTGGGCGCATCGGGCATTTTTGCCATTGCGGGAAAAGCCTTTGGCATCTGGCTGGGCTTTACCGCCCTGGGGCTTGTCTTTTCCGGAAAGATTGCGGCGTTTCTTAAACTGTTTAAACACAGTTATGATTTTTCCATTTTGGCGCTGGGCATCGCCATGATCCTTGCGGGGATTTTTGAGAAGCAGGGGCTTGCCATGATTATAGGCGCGTATATCGCCGGGCTTTCCCTTTCAAAAACCGATATCGCCGCGGTGGTGCAGGAACGCATCCACGGAATTTATGAATTTTTTGTTCCTGTCTTTTTTGCGGTTATGGGAATGATGGTAAATGTAAGAGAAATTATTTCCGCGCCGGTTTTGATATTTGGGGCGCTGTATACCGTAGCGGCAGTAATTGCAAAAATGGCAGGTTGCGGCGGCCTCGCGCTGCTTTTGGGATTTAACGGCAGGGGCGCGCTGCGCATAGGTGCGGGCATGGTTCCCCGCGGTGAAGTTGCCCTTATTATAGCAGGCATAGGCCTTGCGGCGGGCATTTTGGATCAAAAGATTTTTGGCGTGGTTATTTTGATGACCCTCATCACCACCCTTGCTTCGCCGCCGCTTCTTTCGGCTTTTTTAAGGCTTTCGGGTTCCGGCACGAGGAAGCCTGTCAAGAACGACGACACGATTCAGACTGTGTGGGAATTCAACTCCAGTGAAATTGCCGGCCTGGTTATAGACATTCTATTGAAGGATCTTAAACGCGAAGGCTTTTATGTACAGATGATGAATATTGATGATGGACTTTCGCAGGCCCGCAAGGATGATATTTCCCTTTCCATTACCGAAGAAGAAAACCGGGTAAGCATAGAAACAGCCAAGTCGGATATGCCTTTTGTAAAAACCGCCGTTTACGAAGTTATCGTAGGCTTAAGCGATGCCATTCAAAAATTAAAAGATTCTTCCGACCCCCAGGCAATGCGGAAAGACCTTATGGATGAAAAGGGCAGGGCCGACGCAAACCTTCTTTCGCTGATTGATCCGGAAACAGTCTGCATCAGCTTAAAAGGCGAAACAAAAGAAGAAATTATTACCGAGATGATTGATATTCTTGCCGCAAAGGGAAAGCTTTCCGACAGGGATATGGCTTTAAAAGATGTTCTGGAACGGGAAAAAACCATGAGCACCGGAATGCAGTACGGTATCGCTTTGCCCCATGCCAAAACCGAAGGCATTCAGGATCTTGCGGTTTCGGTGGGCATTAAAAAAGGAGGCGTTGATTTTGAATCTGTTGACGGCGAAAAGTCCCGGCTTTTTATTCTGGTTGTTTCGCCCAAAAAAATTTCGGGCCCTCACATACAGTTTCTTGCCGCAATCGGCGGCGTCTTAAAGGATAGCGCCATTCGCGAAGCGGTGATTAACGCCGAATCCCCCCAAAAAGTAGTCAGTTTGCTTCGCAGAGAAAAAGAGGCTTAATTTAGGGAACCTCTGGAAAACCAATCGGGATTCCCAGAGGTTCCCTTTATTATGAGGCAACGTGCCAACGCCCAATCCATTACCATAGCCGGGCCTTTGAGCGGTCCGGTCATACCCATAGACTTGGGCGTTATCAGCAGCGCGCCCCTGACGGGCTATGTAAACGTGCCGATCCTCACGCTGGACAGCGCCTATACGGAGACGGCCACCACGGGGTATACTAGAGTTGTTGAAAAACAGCAAAATGCGGAGCATTTTGCAGGACTTGTTCGATAACCAAGTTGACACATAAGGAGTCGAAAGATGAAGGATGTGGTACGATACAGCGAGGCTATCAAATAGCTTTCCCTGCAATAATTCATCTTTGCATACGCAAATACGTTTTTAAGAAGGAGGAAACAATGAAAACGATTGTATGTTATGGCGATTCAAACACCTGGGGCTTTATTCCCCTCAAAGGACAGCCGGAATTAAAAGACGCCCGCTTTGCCTGGGGCGAAAGGTGGACTTCCAGGCTCCAGGATCTTTTGGGTGGCGGTTACCGTGTAGAAGAAGAGGGCCTTAACGGAAGAACCACGGTCTTTGAAGATCCTGTGTCGCCCTGCAGGAACGGGTTTGCCTACCTTGAATGTTGTATGTTGGTAAAGACCCCGGTAGATCTTCTTGTTCTTATGCTGGGTACCAACGATACCAAAGAACGCTTTGGCGCAAGCGCGTACTGCATTGCCTCGGGGATGGACAGGCTTATTCAAAGCATTAAGGGAAAAGGTTACGGCCCCGGCGGGAAAGATCCCGCAATCCTTGTGGTGGCGCCGCCGCCGCTTCGGGACAACATTACCGAAACCTGGCTCTACGGGGAATTCTGCAAAGAGGATATCGCCAAATCGAAGGCCGTCCCGGGCGAATATCAAAAAGTGGCGGAGCAGAATGGCTGCCTCTTTTTAAATGCCGGGGATTATGTGCGGTTTTCCGAAAATGACGGTATTCATCTGGATAAAGAAAATCACGCCAAATTTGCGGAAGCTGTGTATAACAAGATAAGAAATGAAAAGGGGATATGAAATAGACAAATGCGTTAAGGAAACGCGATTGGCGTCAGGTTAATCAGTGGCTCCCTAATGACTCCAGCAAAGTCTTTACACCTATGCCTATAAGTACAACGCCGCCAAGGATCTCTGCCCATTTTTCCACCATGTTTTCCGCGAGGCCCGCCAATCCGGAAAGAAGGCGGCTTATGCGGCGGCTTGCCTCGAAACCAAAAATACACACGCCAAAAGTGATAAGCCCGATAATTGCGGCGGGCCCCCAGATGCCCCGCTGGAGGACGCTGAAAGAAACGCCTACGGCAAGGGCATCTATGCTGGTAGCTACTGCCAGGGAAAAAAGGCAGGGGAGCTGCCGTATGTCGTTTTTTTTAAGAAGGCTGTCATTGTGATGAAACGCCTCAAAGAGCATTTTGCCCCCGATAAACACTAAAAGGCCAAAGGCTGTCCAATGTTCAAAAGGGTGAATATACGAGACAAAGCTTGTCCCAAGGTACCAGCCTGCTGTAGGCATAAAAAACTGAAAGGCTCCAAAGAAAAAACTTGCCCGCATAATGTGAAACATTTTTAGATCTTTGCCGGAAAACCCAAAACTAACGGAGACCGCAAAGGCATCCATAGAGAGGCTAAGACCTATTAAAATTACAGAAATCATTGCGTCTTCCCGGGGGCCTATTGTAATTTTGTTGGTATTGGCGCACCGCCGTCCGCACCGCCGCTTTGCCCTGCCCGGTATATCTTGTAAATGTATTCATCCAAAAGTATATGATCCGGAAAAGAAGGGTTTTGCAAAATAAGTGAATCGTAGCCGGCTGTCAGGGAAAGGCAGGTGTCCACTGCGCCGGATGTATAACGTCTGCCCGCTTCCTGGAAATCTTTTTTTGCCAGTTGGGATTTAAGGCCGATATTTCTAAATTCTTCTTCGCTTGTAACGCCTGCCTCGGTAAGCAAAAGATAAGAGCGGAGTGTACGGAACCTTCCCGCCATGCCCGCAAGGAGGCTTCTGGGGTTTTCTTTGGACGCCAAAAGGGAGCGTATGGACTCAAGGCTTCGGGAAAGATCCCCCGCGGCTATCCTTGAAAAAAGGGTAAAAACAGACTCTTCCCGGGAATGTGAAAGCCATTTTTCAATTTCTTCGGAACCAAGTTCGCGGTTTTTGTCCAGAAACAAAGTCAGCCGGGAACATTCCTGTTTTAGCGCGCCGGTATTGTTTTCTACCAGTTCAAGAATTGTCTGTATCCCTTCGGCGCTGATCCTAAAACCTTCACGCCTGAAAAACGAAACAATCCAATCGCGCTTGCGGTTTTCAAACATTTCCCAAAAAATCTTTTTTGCTTCTTTGGGAACCGCCCTGTCAAGCTTTTCGGCAATCCGGATTTCGTCAGACAAAAGGATAAGGTAAGTTCCTTTTTGAGGATTTGACATAAAACCGGCAAGGGCATCAAGGTCTTCTTTCTTTTTGGCAGATTCAGCTTTAAAAGCTTCGGCGTTTTTTATAATAATGAGCCGGGTCTCGACAAAAAGGGAACCGTTTCGCAGGACATCCATGATTCGGGATACAGGAGTCTCGCCGGCATAAAAAACGATGCGTTCAAAATCTCCATGCTTTGCGGTAAGCTGTTTCCGGATCTCTTCGACAGCTTCCTGTTTTTCTCCGATTTCGGGACCAAGAAAGATGGAACAGGGATTAACCATGAATTATAAAGTTGCGTTCCCGTAGGACCTGATGATATGGGCGAGCCGTCCCAGAACTTTAACCCCATCGCGGTAATACTTTGCTTTAAGGCGCGGGTTAGAAGGTTGAAGCCTGATGCGGTTGCTTTCTTTATAGAAGGTTTTGATGGTTACGCCTTCTTCTTCGTTGTCCAGCCAGACCACCGCGATTTCGCCGTTCTGTACCGTACTCTGCTGTTCAATAATCGCGGTATCCCCATCCATGATCCCTTCGCCTTCCATGGAATCTCCGCGGACTTTTAAGGCAAAATACTGGCTTGTCTTTTTTAGCATAGACCGGGGCAGGCGGATAATCCCCTCAAGGTTTTCTTCAGCGAGTATGGGCGTACCCGCGGCGACCGTTCCCAGTATGGGAATTTCCACAAAACTTTCCCTCTCGGTTTTGATATTTGTAACCAGCTCCATGGTTCGGGACTTTTTTTCGTCCTGTTTAAGAAGCCCCTTCTTCTTAAGCGCTGTTACATGATCATGCGCGCCTTTTACGGAAATTGAAAAATGCGCGCCCAGCTCCCTAATCGTTGGAGGGTAGGTGTGGTCGTTAATGTAGTCTGCGATAAAGGCAAGTACTGCCTGCTGGCGAATTGTTGGTCCTTTCATATTTATTTCCTGTTTCTATTCCTTGTTCTCCGGAATGGTAATTCCGTATTTTCTAAGTTTTGTGTGGAGGTTGGAAGGATAGATTCCGATAGCCTCCGCGGTACGGGATATTATACCATGGTTCTGTAAAAGTTGAAACTCCAAATAGTATTTTTCGAAAAAATCTTTTGCTTCGCTGTAGTTTTTTTCCAAAACTTCTTTGATTGGAAATGAGGGGACGGCAGGTCCTGGCGGCTTTCCGCTTCCCGCCGCATTGTTTTGGGTTAAAAGCTCTTTTGCCTCAGCAAGTCCAATCTGTGTACCCGGATACATTACCGCGGCGCGTTCAGCGAAATTTTTTAGTTCCCGGACATTTCCCGGCCAGGGGTAAGAAGAAAGGAATTCAAGCGCTTCCCTGTCAAATTCTATCCTTTCCGGTGAAGATCCGCCAAAAGATTCAAGGAAACGGCGGAGCAGCAGGGGGATGTCGTCCTTCCGCTCCTTCAGTGAAGGCATCCGTATGGGAATAACGTTAAGACGGAAGTAAAGATCCTGGCGGAAACTGCCTTCACGGACCGCTTTTTCAAGATCTTTATTGGTAGCCGCGACTACGCGCACATCAATATTGATTGTTTTATCCCCTCCCACATGCTCGATCTTTTGTTCCTGTATTGCCCGGAGTACTTTGGCCTGTGCCGCAAGGGACATATCTCCAATTTCATCAAGAAAAAGAGTTCCTTCATTGGCAGTTTCAAAACGCCCCTTCCGAAATGAAACGGCGTCGGTAAAGGCGCCTTTCTCGTGTCCAAAAAGTTCCGTTTCGATTAATGTATCGGGGATAGCCGCGCAGTTGACCTCAACAAAGGGCTTCCCCGCCCTTGCCGAAAGACGGTGTATGGCCCGGGCGACAAGCTCTTTACCCGAACCGTTTTCGCCTGTAACAAGAATGCGTGCGTCGCTGGCGGCAGCCTGGGCGATGAGACTTCGGACTTTTTCTATTTCTTTACTGGTTCCGATAATTTCGTCTTCTTTAAGGGCAGTGCTTTTTTTAAGATCCTGGTTTTCTTCCTTCAAACGCTGCACCATAAGGGCGTTTCTTGCGACGGTCAGCACTTTTTCCAGCGCCAGTGGTTTTTCCAGAAAATCGAAGGCCCCCAGCTTTACCGCCCGCACCGCCATATCAATATTTGCATGCCCCGAGATCATGGCAATTTCAATTTGGGGGTTTTCGGCGCGGATTTTTTCCAAAGCTTCCAATCCCCCCATTCTTGGTAAAAGCACATCAAGAAATACAAGCCGAATCTTTTCTTTATTGATGATTTCAATGCCCGCGATGGCATCTTCGGCGGTAAATACCTTGTATCGCTCGTCTTCTAAAATGGAAGCGAGGGTTCGTCGTATGCCTGGTTCGTCGTCAATTATTAAGACGCTCATTTTTCTCCTGCAATTATGCCGTCCGGAGGGGCAAATCGATGTAAAATGTCGTCCCCGCGCCCAAAGCGGTATTAAACCAGATAGAACCCCCATGATCGCTTACGATTCTTTCGACAATGGGAAGCCCAAGTCCGGTACCCGATTCTTTGGTTGTAAAGTATGGAGTGAAGATCTTTTGAGAATCCTCTTTGGCCATGCCTCTTCCTGAGTCCCGAATACTTAGTCTACAATAACGGCTCTCCCGCTTTTTGACAAGGTCGGCGTATATTTCAATAAGCCCCGAGCCCGACATGGCGTCTATGCTGTTAATGACTAGGTTTGTAAGAACCTGGGTCAGGCGGTGTTTGTCTATTCTAAGGGAAATACCCGGCGGAATATTTGAAATATCAAATTTTATATCAGGATGGGAAGATCCGTAGGGCATGATAACTTCTTGTGTAACGCTTAAAAGATCTGTCCATTCCAGAGAAGGTTCGGAGGGTTTTGAGAGCGTGCGGAATTCCGTAAGCAGGGCAGCAAGGCCTTCTGTCTCCTGAACAATTGCCAGCATGGAACTTTCGATGATTTCGCCTATCTTTTCCGGTTCGTTCTGCCAGCGGCGCAGCACCCGTTCCGCCGAAAGCCGTATCGGGGTAAGAGGGTTTTTTATTTCGTGGGCAAGCTGCTGGGCCATGGTTTGCCAGATTGAGATTTTTTCGGCTTTGACCAAAGCTGCCCGGGACTTTTCCAGATCCCGTACCATGGCGTTAAAAGAACTGATAAGCAGGGCCAGTTCGTCTCCTTTGCGGGGCAGAATTTGAATGGAAAAGTCCCCTTCCGCTACTCTGCGGGTTGCTTCCGCCAGTTCGGTTATTGGCAGGGTGATACGGCGGGCGAATGACAGGGCTATGATAAGGGTCATGAGCAGGGCAGGGAGAAAAAAAACGCCATAGTAAAAAATTAATAGCCGCCGGATATTAAATCTGATGGAATCAATAACGGCAAAGCGGGCCTTTTCTTCTTCGATGGCGTTAAGGGCGGTACTAAAATTGTCCCCCAGGTTCCAGCTTATGACCCGCAGGGTATCATCCGCCGGATAAATGATATAACGGATAATATTTGCGTCTCTGGGCAGTTCCCGGGGCACAAAACCCGGAGACTCCCCGGGGGGCAGCTCCAGC
>JAIRLQ010000270.1 GCA_031259345.1 Treponema sp. | reverse complement strand
GTCAGGGGGTGGGCATGAGGCCGGGGGGCCGCGGGGGTTGGGGCGGGGTTTCGATAATTTATCGGTATGGCCGGTCGAAGACGGGGAAGCTTGCCGGGCGGGCAGGTATTCTTTCAGTTTTGCCACCACTTCTTCCAGATCCAGGGGTTTTCCCACATGGCCGTTCATCCCCGCTTCAAAGCATTTTTCCACATCTTCCCTAAATACATTGGCGGTCATTGCGATTATGGGGATCCTGTTATGAATTCCCGGGGATTTGGTTTCCTGTTCGGCCTCGAAGGCGCGGATTTGACGGGTGGCGTCATATCCGTCCATTTCGGGCATTTGTACATCCATAAAGATCATGTTGTATTTGTCAGCCCCGTCTTTGAACATCTGTACCGCCTGAAAGCCGTTTTCGGCGCAGTCCACTTTAAGGCGGGTCGGTTCCAGCAGGGTAAGTACTATTTCACGGTTAATTTCCACGTCTTCGGCCAACAGGATGCGGTATCCGTCAAAAATACCCTGCATGTCGGGCTGGGCTTCCTCTTCGCTTGGGGCGGTTACGCCCAAACATTCGTTAATTATGTCGGCAATAAGCGAAGGGAACAGGGGCTTGGGCAAAAATTTATCAACGCCCGCGCTTTTCGCTTCGTTTTCAATGACGCTCCATTCTGTGGCCGAAATCATAACAACCACGGGTTTTCTATGGTTCTGTTCCTTGATTTTTTTGGTAAGCTCTATACCGTCCATGCCCGGCATTTTCCAGTCTATAAAACAAATGTCGTAGCCCCCTTTTTGATTGATAAGGGAAATAGCTTCGTTACCGCCTGCGGCCGTGTCGCAGTAAATATTGAAACGCTGGGTAATTTCCGCAAAGTAAGAGCATATATCGGGATCATCGTCCACCGCCAGGATGCGTATGTTTTTTAAGCTGACTTCGGGGCTAAGGAGACTGCGGCTTTCCGTCTTGCCCCTTTCGGCCTGGATAGTAAAGGCGAAGGTAGAGCCTTTGCCGGGCTCGGAGTCGATCCAGATTTTCCCGCCCATCATTTCCACAACACGTTTGGATATGGCTAAACCCAGGCCGGTACCGCCAAATTTGCGGGTTGTGCTGGTTTCGGCCTGCTGAAAAGAAGTAAAAAGCCGGGACTGCTGTTCTTTGCTGATGCCTATGCCTGTGTCGCTTACTTCGATCTGTATGGTATAGCGGCCGTTTTCTCTTTTTACCAGCTTGGCGTTAAGGCTGACGGAGCCTTCTTCCGGGGTAAATTTAACCGCGTTGCCCAGGAGGTTGGTGATTACCTGGGCCAGCCTTTGATCGTCGCCGATAAGGGTATGGGGAATGGATTTGTCAATGTGAACGCTGAGCTTCTGCTTTTTCTCGTCCACCCTAAAATTGACCACGTTTACTACGCGCTGGAGCATTTTTTCAAAACTGAATTCAACCGGCGAAAGCTCGAATTTGTTGGCCTCAATTTTGGACATATCCAGAATATCGTTGATAACCCCCAGAAGGTGGGTGGACGCGTCTTCAATTTTTGTAAGGCAATAGTCCTTCCGTTCTATGTCGGCGGCTGTTTTGCCAATGTATGTCATGCCGATAATGGCGTTCATGGGGGTTCGTATTTCGTGGCTCATGTTGGCCAGGAAATCGCTTTTGGCCCGGCTGGCGGCTTCCGCGGTTTCCAGGGCATTCCGTATATTTTCGGCCATTTCGTTGCGCAAGATGGCATTAACGATGAGGAGGCTGGCGGAGCGCAGTATGCTTTCTTCGGCTTCCGCAAAATGGCGCTCCTCCTGGCAGTCGTCAAAACTGGCAAACCCCCAAAAGACGCCCTTTAAAAACACCGGGACTGCCAGGATAGATTTGACGTTATACGGTGTCAGCCTGTCCTGCTCGGCCTGTGAAAGTTCGCCGACTAGGCCGTTTATGCTTTCCCCCAGGGAGAATATTTTTTCCCAGTGGGGGAGGGTGTCCTGGTAGGAAAATTCCATTCCGGGAGTATCGTCTTCCGGCCCGGCGGAGTTTACCCATTTGTAGATCTGGGTATAGTAGAGGCCGCCATCTTTTGCCGTATTCTGCCATACATTGATACGGTCCACCTTTAAACAGCGGCCTATCATTTCCATGCTGCTGTCCAGGTTGCTTTTCAGTTCTTCCCCCGTATTCGTGGCCAGGAGGGTGGCGGCGGCGTCATTGACAACGTGCAGCAGTTCATCCTGCCGGATAAGTTCAACGGTGCGCTGCCGAACGGCTTTTTCAAGCTGTCTGCCTTGCTGGAGGCTTTTTCGAAAAAGGGTAAATAAAAGCACCAGTACGCATAACAGCAGGCCCGAAACCCCGATGAGCCAGGGCTTCTGCTGGCGCACCAGCTTGTCGCGGTAATCAAAAGTTTTGCGGGTCCACCGGTCGGTGATGATGCGCGTTTCGATGATGCGCAGCGCTTTGTCCACAATTGACCGCAGCATGGTTTCGTTTTTGTTAAAGCCAAAGAGGGAATCAAAGGACCGGTTAAACACTATATTAGCCTTATAGCCGGGCTTTTCGCTGTAGTTTGTGAGGCTAAGCAGCGAATTCCAGGTGGTCATTACCAGATCTACCTCATCCCGTTCCAGGGCGGCAAAGGCGTCCTCGCTGCCGATATAGGTTACCGTATTCTGGTGGCTTGGAAACCAGTCATGAAACAATTCGCTGTAGGCCGAACCCGCTATAAGACCGACCTTGTTATAAAGGATCTCGTTGATTTTGATATCCCTAAAATCGGATTTGGATAAAAGCGCGTAATAGTCGGTCTGGTACGGCGTATCCGCCCAGATGAAGCGGCCTTCCCGCTCGCCGGAACGGATCAGTTCCGTCACCATGGAAGCCTTGCCGGTTTCCAGCATATCCAAAAGATCGGGCCAGTCGATAGGATCTTCATTGGCACGCTCAAATTTTATCCCGGTGAGGGCCTCGATTTCTTTTATCACGTCGACGGCAATGCCCTGCCACTGGTTTTCCCGGGTATTGTAAAAGCTGACCGGGTAGGTATCATGTTCGGCGGCTACCAGTACGGTTTTTTTGTTCCGGAGATGATTCTCTATATATAACTTTTCATCCAAAGTTAAATGCATAAGAAACTTGTGGCGCTTGTATTCCTGTTCTCCCAGGTTGTATAACTCGATCAAATGGCGCATGCCGTCGTTCTGCAGGGCTTTTTGTACCACCGAGATCACCGGCTCCAGGACCGGGTTTTGGGTAGTAAGGGAAACCGGCCCATAGATAAGGGGGAAAAAATCTTCCGCCGTTACGTCGTCGTAAACGTCAAAGGCGGCCTCCGCGATGCCCTCGTCAAAAAAGGCGTCAATGGCGTCCTCTTTTAGCAGGCGGTAGGCGGTCTCGTAATCGTCGATAAAAACAACTTCGGGGGGATTTGTAAGGTGGGACAAAACAAGATCGGCGGTAACCGTACCGTCCAGAAAGGCATAACGCAGCGGCCGAGCTTTTTCCAGTTTGGCAAGAGTTTCGCTCCCGGTGATCCGCATGAATTTGACCGACCGTTCGGCTATGGCATCGGTCATAAAGTAAATCTGCCGCCGTTCTTCTGTAGCGGTGAGTTCGCCGGTAAAATCAATCTCCATGGATTGCAGGCCCTCCAGCAGGTCGCCCCATTCATAGATCGCCGGTTCAAAGGGGATACCGAAGAGCTGAGAAAGCCAGTCGCAAAACAGGGCGGCGTATCCCCGAATTTCGCCGCTTTCGCTGTAAAAAGCCTCTGTAGTCAGATTTACGCCGTAAATGAAGGCCCTGTTTTGCTTCCGCAGGGCTTCAACGGCGGCAATTTCGTCTTTAGTTATGCCCGGAATATCCAGGTAAGAGGTATAAACAGGATAGTCATTCTGGGAGGGATTGGCGTCGCTTTTTTCACAGCCGGAAATACAGGCAACTAATACAATTGTCAGTATTGCGAGAATTTTCCAATGAAAAATCCGGCATTGGCGCATAGGTTATTATATACCCGTTTTGGAAAAGTAAATACCCCCTTACCGGGTAACGAATTCCGCGCCCCGTTCTTCAAGAACGTCAAGCTTTGAAAGGGCAATATATAAATAGGTGCCGCCGTCTTCGTTGTATTGTTTTAAAATTCCTTCCGCCCTGACCCAGTCATCCACCGCCGGATATTTTTCCTGGTCTGCGGCATCCTTGTCCCAAGCTACTTCAAAACCGGCGTTGCCGTCATTTCCGCAGCAGCCCGGGCCGTAACGGAGCACAAAGAAATAGGGGGACACGCTGCCGGCATAATGTTCCATTTTAAAAAGCCCTTCAAGGGTAATTCTTTTTTCCAGATAAGATTCCTGGTTTAAATATACCTCATTTGTTTGGGTAATAAACAATTTCTCTTCTATCTCGATAAATTCTTTTTCTTTGACGCAGCCCGATAGCGCCGCCAGGCAGACCAGTGAAATGGCGGCCAGTTTTTTTCTGCTGTATTTACCCAGGCTCCCAATTGCCCAAAAAATCAAAAACGCCGCTATGTTTATTATAACCACGCTGGCCCCTGTTGGGGTTGCGAATACATAAGAAATTACTACGCCAATAAAAAAACAGACAATAGAAATAATAACGGCGCAGACGGTAACAATGCCGTATTTTTTAAAAACCCTCATCGAAGTCAGGGCGGGAAAAATGATAAGGCTTGAAATAAGCATTGCCCCCATCATCCTCATGCCCAGCACTACGGTTATCGCCGTAAGGCACGCGCTAAGGGTATTGTAAACTTTAGTGTTAACGCCGCTCGCCCTGGCAAAAGTTTCGTCAAAAGTGATGGCGAATATTTTATGATAGAACATCAAAAATAAAACCAGCACGGTTATGGA
The DNA here is from genome assembly GCA_031259345.1 of Treponema sp. Taxonomy (GTDB): domain Bacteria; phylum Spirochaetota; class Spirochaetia; order Treponematales; family Breznakiellaceae; genus JAIRLQ01. Next base: position 2,544 of record JAIRLQ010000270.1, on the reverse strand, counting down.
CAATACTATGCTTAGATATACATCGTTTTTACTCATCGCGAGAATGCTTCCAAAAAGATAATTGCACACATCGGTATTCATTCCCGTTGTTTTTGAAATAATAAAAACGCCTATGGCAAGGGCGGCTGTGGAAATCAGCGCGATAGCGGCATCCCCTTTGATTTTACTGTTTTCGCTTAAGCGCAAAAGCAGAAAGGCGGAAGCGGTTACCAGCGGTATGGAAACAAGCAAAGGGGCCGCGTTGAGCGCCGTCGCCAAAGCCAGGGACCCAAAGCCCACATGGGAAAGCCCGTCGCCTATCATGGAATAACGCTTTAATACCAGGCTTACCCCCAAAAGCGCGGCGCAGACAGAAACCAAAGCGCCAACGGTTACGGCCCGTACCAGAAAATTATAACCCGCCATTTCAGACAGTATGATAAATATATTCATTCCTGTCCCTCTCCTTTCTTTGCCGATAGATCCAAAAACTCTTTTCCCAATTCCGATTTTTTGTAGTCCTCTACAGGGCCAAAGAAAACCTGCCGGTTTTTAAGATGCAGTACATGTTTTGCGTACTTTGCGGCATTTTCTATATCGTGGGAAACCATAATAATCGTTATTCCCGATTCAGTGTTTAATTTTTGCAAAAGAAGATAAAGGCTTTCGCCGGCCAGCGGATCAAGCCCGGCAAAAGGCTCATCAAGTATAAGGGCATCCTTAGCGGCGCAGAGGGAGCGGGCAAGAAGGACGCGCCGCTGCTGCCCCCCGGAAAGTTCCCTAAAGCAGACATCTTTTAAAGCCGATATCCCAAGACGTTCCATGTTTTCCAGAGCCTTTTGTTTTTCCGCCCGGGAATAAAAAGGCCGTAACCCCATGCTGCTCAAATTCCCGGATAAAACAATCTCTTTAACCCCCGCGGGGAAATCTTTTTTAAGCGCCTGAGCCTGTGAAAGGTACCCTATGGTTTTGTTTCCGGTTTTTAGGTTAAACGAAATGCTTCCCTGCATGGGCTTTAGGAGCCGCAGCATACCCCGCACGAGGGTGCTTTTACCCGACCCGTTTTCACCGGCAATGCAAAAATAATCCCCGTGTTTTACGGCAAAATCAAGGCCGCGTACTACAATATGCCCATCGTAACCAAACGCCGCATTGTCACAGACAATTAAATCGCTGATAAAATCCTCCCCTAAAATTAAATTGGCACATTTTTTGAAAATTGTAAACCCGTGGCCCCGCGTCTGCAATTCCGCGCCAAAACACAATCCGGGTTATTGAACAAGCCCAATAAACAGCCGCGCTCAGGGCTGTAACGGCGATTCCAAAAGCGGGGAAAGCTCCCGGTAAAGGCTCTTTTTAATTTCTATAATATCAATAGGCTTTGAAATATGAGCGTTCATTCCCGCGGCAAGACTCGCTTCCCGGTCTTCCCTCATGGCGTTGGCGGTCATGGCAATTATCGGAATCCCCTTTGGGAATTTTGATAATTGCCCGCCTTTTTTCTTAAGGCTCTTTTCCCGGCGTTCCGCTTCTATAGTACGGATACGGCGGGCGGCTTCAAGCCCGTCCATAATGGGCATACGAATATCCATAAAAATGAGGGAATAATCTTTTTGTAAAAAGGCTTCCACCGCCTCCTCTCCGTTGTTGGCGATATCCACCTTCGCCCCCAGCTCTGAAAGAAGCGCCAGGGCGATTTCCTGGTTAATCTCGTTATCTTCCGCAAGGAGAAAAGTACAGCCATCATAACGCCGGTTCTCCATTTCCAAAGCAACCGGAGAGTCCTTTACCGCTTCGCTTTCCGAAGCCTCCAGTTCGACAAAGAACGCGAACACGCTGCCCTTTCCCGGTTCGCTGGAAACGGTGATGGCGCCTCCCATAAGTTCCACCAGCGCCTTGCTGATGGAAAGCCCCAGCCCCGTGCCGCCGAATCTGCGGGCGGTGGAACTGTCCGCCTGGGCGAACGGCTGAAAGAGAATATTCTGCTGTTCCGAACTCATCCCGATGCCGCTGTCGCGAACCATGCAATCCAGCCGGATTTTGGGTTTTGCGGGGAGCTCCGCCGGAAGCTCGGGTAATATGGGCCGGCACTTTATTTCCAGGCCGATAGAACCCTCTTTGGTGAACTTTACCGCGTTCCCCAAAAGATTAAGCAGGATCTGCGAAAGCCTAAGACCGTCCCCCTGCACACGGGAAGGAATCGATTCATCCAGGACAACGATAAATTCCAGGGCTTTTTCATCTATTCGGGGCATCATAAGTTCGCGGATATTGTCGACCAGTTCAATGATATTAAAGCTCCGGCTTTCCAGTTCCAGTTTGCCCGCTTCAATCTTCGAAAAGTCCAGTATGTCATTGATGATCCCCAAAAGCAGAGAGGCGGAAGCCTGGATTTTTTTTAGATACTCCTGGCATTGGTCAGGTGTTTTGGCCTGTATGGCAAGACGCGTCATTCCCAGGACGCCGTTCATGGGGGTACGGATCTCGTGGCTCATCCGGGCGAGAAAATCCCGCTGGGCCGTGTTGGCCGCCTCCGCCCGGATCAGCGCCTGCTGTGATTCATTG
>JAIRLQ010000207.1 GCA_031259345.1 Treponema sp. | reverse complement strand
CGCCGTTACGTCGGCCTTCCTGGTCTTGGCCGTAAGCATAGGGTTCGGGCCTTTTTAAGGAGAAGCCCAAAAACATGCTTTTCTTCCCTTGCTCCGTGTTCCCCGTGTTCTCCGCGGTTGGAATTCTTCTTTTTTCTTCGGTGAAACGCACATGCGTTTGCCCTGGGGCGCAAGCTTGACCTTAAGGGCCCGCGCGGGCATAATGGCTACTATGAAACGAAGACTGATTACTTCCGCGCTTCCGTATGTGAATAATGTCCCCCACCTGGGTAATCTTATCCAGGTGCTTTCCGCCGACGTGTTTGCCCGCTTTTGCCGTCTTAGGGGTTACCAGACGCTTTATATCTGCGGCACCGACGAATACGGCACGGCTACCGAAACAAAGGCTATAGAAGAGGGTATTACCCCCCGTGAGCTTTGCGACCGCTATTATGCCGTTCATGAGGCTATTTATAAATGGTTTGCTATAGCCTTTGACAAATTCGGGCGTACTTCCACGCCTATCCAGACCGGTGTAACCCAGGACATCTTTAAAAAGCTTGATGCCGCCGGTTACATCGAAGAAAAAACCATAGAGCAGCTTTATTGTCCGTCCTGCGGGCGCTTTTTGGCGGACCGCTATGTCCGGGGCGGCTGTCCCGCGTGCGGGTCCGCCAACGCCCGCGGCGATCAGTGCGAAGACTGCGGCAAGCTTTTGGATCCTACGGAACTAAAAGAGCCGAAGTGTTCAAGCTGCGGCGCGTCGCCGTCCCTGGAAAAGACCAAACATCTCTATATCAAGCTTCCCAAAATAAAGGACCGTCTTAACGAATGGATTGAAACTGCCAGCGTAAAAGGTTTTTGGGCGAATAACGCCGTACAAATGACCAATGCCTGGATACGCGACGGGCTTAAGGAACGCGCCATTACCCGCGACTTAAAGTGGGGCATTCCGGTGCCTAAAGCGGGCTACGAAAATAAAGTGTTTTATGTCTGGTTCGACGCTCCGATAGGCTATATTTCCATTACCGGCTGCCTGGGGGAAGACAGGGGCGAAGACTGGAAAGCGTTTGTCGACCGGTGGTGGAAAAGCCCGGATGACACGGAGCTTTTTCAGTTTATCGGCAAAGACAATATTCCTTTCCATACCGTTATTTTCCCGTCAAGCCTTTTGGGTTCGGGCGACAACTGGACTATGCTCCACCACATGTCCAGCACCGAATACCTTAATTACGAGGCGGGCAAGTTTTCTAAAACACGGGGTATCGGCGTTTTTGGCACTGATGTAATGGAGACGGGTATCCCGGCGGATGTGTGGCGGTTTTTTAATTTTTACAACCGTCCGGAAAAGTCCGATACTCTTTTTACCTGGAAAGATTTTCAGGAAAAGGTAAACAGCGAGCTTATCGGCAACTTGGGGAACCTGGTAAACCGGACGCTCTCTTTTGTTACCCGCTACTACGGCGGCAAAATCCCCCAGGGGAAAGGCGATCCTGTTTTTTGGGAAACGGTGCGGAAATACGAGGCGGATATTGCGGAAAAATATGAACGGGCCGAACTGCGCGATGCCTTTCATCTGGTGTTTGAACTTTCTTCTTTTGCCAACAAAACCTTTCAGGACGGCGAGCCGTGGAAAAAGCGCAAGGAAGATCCCCCAGCCGCCGAGGTCCTTATAAGGGATCTTTCCTATGTAGTGCGGGATATCGCGGTGCTTATAGAACCGTGTCTGCCGCAGGCTGCGGAGCGGATTGCCGGTTTCTTCGATCTTAGTTTTGGGAAGGATTTGGTGTACCGCAAAGAAAATGCAGGCCTTTCCTGGGACAGTCTTGGCAAAGACGAAGGGCTTGAGCGGGTGGTAAAGAGCGAAGTCCTTTTTGCCAAACTTGAGGATGATAAAATTGCCGAATTCAGGGAACGGTATTCAGGTTCACAGAGCGAAAGAAAAAAAGCCGCAAGCGGCGCCGAAGAAGGGGGCGAAAAAGGCAATGCGGAAGAAAAGCCCGCTGTGCCTGCGGAGCCGGCGCTTAATGCCGCTTTGGAGCCGGCGGACGGGCGTTTTATGAAAACCCTGGATCTGCGTGTTGCCAAAATTGTCAAAATTGAACGGCACCCAAAGGCGGATAAGCTCTATATCGAGACTCTTGAGATTGCGGGGGAAGAAAGGATTATCGTCTCGGGGCTGGTGCCTTTTTACAAAGAAGAAGAGCTTTTAAACAAACAAATAATTGTCGCCTATAACCTTAAACCTGCCAAATTCCGGGGTATAGAGAGCCGGGGTATGCTCCTTGCGGCGTCGGATAACAACGGCCCTCAGGACGCGGAAGGAAAGCGCGCGGAAAGGGTTGAAGTGCTTGACGCGCCGGGGGTTCCTACAGGAACCAGGGTACGCATTGAGGGCGGCGGCAATGAAACGCCCCCGGCGGAAATTACCATTGATACATTTTTTACCATTCCCCTGGAAGTAATTGACGGTACGGTGAAGGTAAATGGCAAAGCCCTGCTTTTGGACGGAAAGCCTATAAAAACCGCGGTAATCTTATCCGGCGGCGTTCATTGAAAGAGTTTTCTCTTTTAAAAGCCCTGACGCCGGGGGATCTCGAAAGTTGTAACAGCTCCGATTCTTTTTTGCAGTCCGGGTTTTGGGGGAGTTTTAAGGCCCGTTTTGGCTGGAACGCCCGGCCTTTTCTTGCCGAGTGGAATGTAAGCGATGCTGAAGGGGGCGCCGCTGCCGCAAGCCGTCCCCTTTTGGTGATACGCCGGCGCCTTGCCCCCTTTGTTTCTTTTGCGTATATTCCCTGGGGGCCTGAGCTTCCCGAAGGTTTAAGTGCGGAAGCAAGGGGGAAGGCTCTTGAAGAACTTGCCGGGGCATTAAAAAATTATCTTCCTATAGATACGGTGTTTGCCCGCTTTGATCCCCCCTGGTTTATAGAGGCCCCTGGCGAAGGCGGCAGCCCTCCTTCGTTTTTAAAGGCGGGCGCCGACGTACAGCCCCCGGACACGGTGATTATCGATCTAAACCGCACAAACGAAGCTATACTTACGGGAATGAAACCAAAGTGGCGCTACAACGCCCGCCTTGCCCTTAAAAAAGGGGTGCGTATAAAACAGGCGAATGAAGGCGGCCTTGAAGATTTTTACGCGCTCTTAAAAGAAACGTCCCGGCGGGACGGCATAGCCATTCATGATATGTCATATTACAAAACACTTTTTTTCCATTGCCGTGAATACCAAAGGCGGGGTACGGACAAGTCCCCGGCATCTTCGCGTCCGGATCTCCGTCTTTACCTTGCCACCCACGGGGGGGACGCCCTTGCGGGTATCGTAACCCTTTTTCGTGGAAGGCGCGCCACTTATTTGTACGGCGCGTCGTCTGACAAAAAACGTAATTTTATGGCTGCCTACGCCTTGCAGCTTAACGCCATGGAAGAAGCCAAAAGAGCCGGCTGCTTAAGTTACGATCTTTTCGGTATACCCCCGGACAGTAACCCAAACCATCCTATGGCAGGCCTTTACCAGTTTAAGACGGGCTTTGGCGGCAAGATAGTCCACCGTCCGGGAAGCTGGGATTATCCCTACCGTTCGTTGCTTTACAGGCTTTTCCGCGCTGCCGAAACATTTCGCAAGAAAAGGCGGGACGCAAAAAAGCGAAAACAATGAGCCATTCCCAAAACGCGGGCCTTCGGTCCAAACAAACCTTCGTTATCGATCCGAAGTTCGCAGGAGCCCCGTTAATAGCGCGCCAGGCTGCTAAGGCGCCAGCGCCAGCTTCCTGAGGCCCTCCCCGGTAAGGCGGTAGCCGGTCCATTCCGAAAGGGGGCGGGCGCCCTGGCTTTTGTAAAAGGCGACGGAGGGTTCGTTCCAGTTGAGGCAGGCCCATTCCAGGCGGCCGCAGTTCCGCTCCACGGCGGTTTTTGCTATAAACTTGAGCAGGAGTTTTCCCAGCCCCCGGCCCCGGAATTCGGGGTTTACAAAGAGGTCTTCAATGTAGATTCCCGGCCTTCCTACAAAGGTCGAAAAGTTGTGGAAAAAAAGGGCGAACCCCGCGGGGGTCCCGTCATATTCGCAGATCACCACTTCCGCCCGCCGGTCGTCAAAGATATATTTCTCCAGCGTATGCTCATCCGCTTCCACCTGATCCGAAAGATGTTCATATTCCGCCAGGGCCCGGATAAACCGGAGGATGAGGGGGGTGTCCTTTTTTTCCGCAAACCGTAACAGGGTATGTTCATCAATTTGGTATGTCCGCATGACTGCTCCTTGCCGCATGATATACCGTTAACCGCATGATAGCTATGGGGCCCGGGAGCTGAGAAAGAATTTTAACCACCCGATGAATAGGGGCATGGATGGCGCTGTATCCAAACAGGGCGCCCGGGCGCTGCCCCGGCTGGGTGCTAGATGGACGAAGCTCCTCCCGCACTTCGCGCCGTTTGTTGTTTTACGTTTATTGGCTTAGGGTTACTTTTTCTGCGTATAACATTATCCTGGTCGTCGTTTCGCCATGTGTGTAATAAGTAATGCAATAAACGCTGTAGATAACTCTGCGTCTACGGGCGGGGGCAATCTCCTACGCAAAAACTATGGAGGAGTCCGCTTACGAGCCCCGCCCTTGTTTTTCTTTTATTTCCTTACCGGGGCTTTCTCTGCTCATGGGCAATACCTACATTGCTTTTCACTGAAACATTGTTACAGGGCGGGTCTCTCCAGCGGGGAGCTCCATAGATGTTTTTGCTCCGGTGATTGCCCCCGCCCTGGAACAGGCTTATTCCTGTGTTTATTGCATTTAGGATTCCGCTATAGTGGGGAATATGAGGCCTCCCGGCGTCCTGTTTGCATTGCCGGTACATGCGGTTGCTTTATGGTGGGGCGGGAGCGGCCTCGCCCAATAAAGCGCCCGACGCGCTAATCCAAACAAACCCCCCGGCGTCAAACCGCCCGGCGGGCTGTTTGCGTTGCCGGTACATGCGCTTGCTTTATGGTGGGGCGGAAGCGGCCCCCTCCGATAAAGCGCGCGAGCGGGTGCGAATCTTCCATTGGCGGGATGATTGGCAATTTTATTTCCATACCATCGCCGGGGGCGATTATATGTCTATTCCGGCTCAGGTAAAAACAATGGTCTATGGCGGCCCCTTCTACCTTAATTTGCTTTTGGATAACGGCCTTCAACTTAGGCAAAGCTTAACCCGGCCGGGCGGACACTACGGCTACCGGGCCTATGGCAGCAGCCGCAGCCAAGGTAATGATATTACCGAAATTCAGCTTAAAATGGCTCAGAATGCGGGAGTAACGATTAAGCTGAATACCAAACTGGTGCGTATTTACCGGGAAGGGCAGCAATCCGGCAAGGTCGCGGGTATCGCGGTCCAAACCGTCAACGGCTTAAAGACCATTAAGGCTGCCAAGGCAGTCATTTTGGCCACCGGCGGCTTCGGCGCCAATGTAGCCATGCGGTCCCGGCAGGTCCCCACTCTGACCTCAGATATTACCACCACAAACACCGTGAGCGCCACCGGTGAAGGCATTATCTATGCCCAGGAAATAGGAGCAAACACCATGCAGATGAGCTATATTCAGCTCTATCCCTTTGCCGATCCCAATACCGGGATATTGGATCTATGGGCGGTTATTCCCTTCTCAGGCCCCAGTCCGGGAATCGTATATGTGGATTACCAGGGCAAACGGTATGTCAACGAAGGGGAACGCCGGGATGTTAACGCACGGGCGGCGCAAAATTCGGGAGGGTTTCCTACTTTTTCAATCTTTAATCAGGAAATTCTCGATAAGGGCCGCTTTACCACCCAGGAAGATGTGGATGCGGGAATAGCGGTAGACAGGATTTTAAAAGCCGACACGCTTGAACAGTTGGCCATGGAAATCAATAAACGGACCTATAAAGGAAACAAAGTAAACATAGACCCCGCTACGCTGGCAGCTACCATTGCCACGCATAACGGATATGTCCGGGCCGGAAAAGACCCCGACTTTGGCAAACGGATTGACCAGGGGATTATGATGACTCAGGAACGAGGGCCCTACTATGCGGTACCGCAGTGGCCCTCGGTACACCATACTATGGGAGGCATCACCATCACCCCCAAGACAGAAGTTTTGTATTTCTTCGGTACTATAATTCCCAATTTCTTTGCAGCCGGTGAAGTAACCGGAGGCGTCCACGGAACCAACCGTCTTGGCTCCAACGCCGATACTGACAGTTGTGTTCATGGTTATGTAGCGGGTTATTATGCCGCAACGGGAAAACTTCCCGGCTTTATTGAGGAGGTACATAACTAGAAAGCCGGCATTTACTGTATTGGGCCGGGAGGA
>JAIRLQ010000132.1 GCA_031259345.1 Treponema sp. | reverse complement strand
ATCAGGGTGGTGGAGATTCAGGGGAACGACTTCTCCCCCTGCTGCGGAACCCACCTTAAGTCTACAGGCCGGATAGGGATGCTTCGTATTTTAGGGGCGGAAAAGTACAAAGGTATGACGCGGGTCAGCTTTATCGCCGGAAGACGGGTATTTCAGGATTCGCGGATACTGCGCCAAAACGGTGAGATCATCTCCCGCGCGCTCAAAGTTCCTGTTGCGGAAACCGGAAAGGCGGTACTTGCCCTAATCGACAGGTTCGGCCTGCTTGAAAAACGTGTGCAGGAACTTGAGGAAGCGGCCGCTCAGGGCAAGGCGAAGAATCTGCTCCAAAAGGCAAGGGTCCTCAGCAGCAGAGGCAGGGACAATAAAAAAGGGGGGCAAAGCGGCACGGTCTCCGGAAAGTTGCGGGTATTTACCATCAACTATTCCGATTCGGAGATGGAAGACCTGCTTCGTATCGGCCGGGCAGCGCAGAAACTTACCCCTGCCGTTCTTGTGTTTTCTTCAACTTTCCTGCTTAAATTTGCCGCTTTTTGCTCGGCCGAAGGCGCCGACATACGGCCCCTTTTAAAAGACCGGATGGAAGCGCAGGGGGGCCGCGGCGGAGGAAGCGCTTCCTTTTTTCAGGGACTTTTTAGCTCAGCCGAAAAACTTGACGCCTTCCTCGCCTCGCTGCCCCAGGAAATCGACATGGTATAATTATTAATAATTTCCTATCCAACGACAAATTTTTCGAAGAAAAATCTGATACCTCGCCATTTAGGGCGAAGCAGTTCATTCTGTATACTTGCAAAATCCCTTTTTCCTGTGCGATATTTCTTACAGAAGGAGAATCGACATGGCAAGAAAACTAATCTTGATGGGAATACTGGCGGTGATGGCCACGGTGTTTGCGGCGGCGGACCCTGCGGAAGGCTTCTGGATCAGCGTAGATGAGAAAACCGGAAAGGAGACCGCGGGCTGGCAGATTTATATTGAGGGAGGAAAACTCTACGGCAAAGTCCTTTCCATTGCGGGGTTTTCTCAAGATGAAAAGGCATATAAGTGTGAGTCGAGCTACCGGGGTTTTCCGGTGGCTGGGGATGTAAAAAAGATGACTGTAGTGGGTACCCCCTGGATCTTCGGCCTGTCCCCGGACCGTCAGGCGGGACACTGGAAAGGAGGAAATGTGGTCGATCCCAATGACGGCAAAATGTATGGCTGCGAAATCACTTTCCATGCCGCTAACGGAAACCGCTACAAAGTTGATACTCTGGAAATGCGGGGAAAGATTGGCCCCTTCGGAAGGAGCCAGTTCTGGAAAAAAGCCACTCAGACCCAGGCCGGCGCGTTGCGGTAAAAAGCAAAATATACGAAGGCCCACTGGAAGGCTATGACAACAAATATGCCTTCATCGGCTTCAACCGGATGGGTAATCCAATTGAGGTCTTTTACAATCCCATAGGCGCCGATGCGATAAAAATTTTTCACGCTATGGGTTGCCGGAACGGCGTTATTACGCAATTCCGGCTGTAGCAGGAGAAAACAATGGAAACTATGAAAGATTTAACTGATGAAGAATACAATGCGCTTGATGAGGAACTGACCCGCACTATCCCCAAACTGGGGCCAAACGGCACCGGGTTTCTCAGTCGGCTGGAAGCCCGCCGCATGGGGCTGGACAATCTGTCCGTAAACTATCTCTGGACCAAAGCGGCGGCGGACCATAAAACCCCCGCCCAAATCATCGGCGAGATGGTGCGGAAAGAGATAGCCGTTGGTGCGGAGGCGTAACACCCCACCAGGAGTTTGTTGCGCTTCACGCGCAAAACCCCAAAAAATTGCCGATCAGGCGATTTTTTCCCCTTAAAATGCCCGCCGTTACTGCGAGCAAACCTGAACCATGACTGAAGTTTACCTGAAACCGGGGTTTTAAGACAGCTTTCCCGCCTGAACGATATTCTTTTTGGTGAACCTCCGAGCGCAATCAATTTTTTTACGAAATTTTGCAAATTTTTCTTGACAACCAAATAGACTGATGATAGTATATTAACGTAAACGTGAACGTTAATGTTATCTTTTATCATAAAGATACGATTTTGCAAGACTGCAATGTACGGGAAACTGCAAATGTCGATCCGACGGATCGGTTTGGGTATTTGCTTGAGGTTTAATGTCCCGTTCCTATGAGAACAACATATTTCGCGGCCTGCCGTGATGTTGTTGATTGCCTGCCGTTGACAGGCATAAAAAATTATTTGGAGGAAAGAAATGAGAAAAAAGGCAAGACTATTGGCAGTTCTCTTTCTGTTGATTCCCCTGGCAATGACCTTTGCCGGCGGATCGAGCGCAAAATCGGAGGCCGGCAAAACCCGGACCTTCGCCGTCATCTACCCTGTTATTCATCCTGTGTTTGAACCTGTTAATGAGGGGGCTCTGGAAAAAGCTAAAGAAATGGGTGTCAATGTCGAATTTCACGGTCCTGACGTAGCCGACCCCGCACAGCAGATTCAGATCGTGGAAAATCTTATCGCCAAGAGAGTTGATGGAATCGCCATTGGTCCGACCGACTCGGCGGCGCTTACCCCGCTTATCAACAGGGCTATCGAACGGGGCATCAAAGTTCTCTGTTTCGATACCGATGCTCCCCAGAGCAACAGGGCCGGTTATATAGGTACTATCAACATAAACTTCGGCCGTCACATGGGGGAGGTTCTTGGTCAGACTCTTAACGGCAAGGGCAATGTACTGGTGTCACAAGGCGTTGCCACTCAACAAAATCTTATTGAGCGGCTTCAGGGCGTAAAGGAGGTTTGTTCCCAGAAGTACCCGGATATCAAATTTATTGATGAGCAGTCCGGTGCCGGCGATCCAAACAGAACCCTCGCCAACATTGAAAACATGGTCAAAGCTCATCCCGATTTTGATGCTCTCATTGGAATTGACGCCGCTGCGGGTCCCGCCGCCGCTATTGTATGGAAGGCCCAAAGCCTTAAACAGCCGGTTATCGTCGGTGACGACACCAGCGATATTATTCAGGGTGTAAAAGACGGATACATCACCTATACTATTGCCCAGAACCAGTACATCTGGGGGCAAAAGATCGTCGAAGAACTCAACGATCTCTGTGACGGCAAGAGTATCCCCGAAAGCTTTGACGCTGGTACCAGAGCTGTAGACGGGAAGAATGTATGGACTACCGCCCAGTACAATAAATGAGCTAAACTTGTAACGCAACTATTCAGCTGTCATATATGAGTAACAGCTAGGAGCCTGTTGCACTTGGAGGTTTTATACACGAAGTGCAACAAACTCCTAGGAGGGGGTGCAATCCCCCTCGTTCAATGAAAGCCATAGAATCCGGCAAAGTGGGTTTTATGGGAGGGCGGTGGCTTCAAGGCCCGGTCTTTAGGCCGAAGCTTCCCCTTAATGAACAATTTTTGGCAGGCGGCTGAATAGTTACAAACTTCTCAAAACTAGAGCGTCCGGGGATTAATTATGAATTCTAAGCTTGGCGGCGTTGCCGGAGTATTTTGGCGGGTAAGACAGGTCCGGGAGACAGGACTTCTTTTTGTTCTTATTCTTCTTGGCATCGTACTCTCAGTTTTGACGCCGGTATTTTTTACCGGTGAAAATTTCCTCAATATTTTTAAACAGGTTACTCTGGTAACCATTGTTGCCTGTGGACAAACCTTTGTGCTTACTTCCGGCGGTATTGACCTTTCGGTCGGCGGTATCCTGGGTCTTTCCAGTATCATCATGGCCTGGACTATCAATCACGGCATGAACACGCCCGGCGCCATAGCGGTATGCCTGCTCTTTGGAACTATTGTGGGAGTCATAAATGGTTTTCTTATTACAAGACTCAAATTGCCGCCCTTTATTATTACCCTGGGTATGGCAAGCATCGCCAAAGGCTTTGTACTGGTCATTACTAAAGGTTACGCGATCATGCTTGATAATCCCTTCATTATCGCGCTTGGACAGAACAGTTGGGGCGTCTTCCCCGTCATGGTTATATTCCTCCCTGTTGTAGTGATTATCACCCACTGGGTTTACAACTATACGATTTTTGGCAACAGGGTTAAATCAATCGGCGGGAACGAAACCGCCGCCAGGCTTTCAGGTATTAATGTCAAGAGCAACAAGATACTTACCTACGCCCTTTGCGGGTTTCTCTGTGGGCTTGCGGGCCTTATCATTACAGGAAGATTAAACAGCGGTAACCCTAATGCGGGTACCAATTTCGATATGAACTCCATCGCCGCAGTCATAGTCGGCGGCACGGCCCTTTCCGGCGGGAGTGGAACCATTATAGGCACCATGCTGGGCGCCTTGCTTATGGGTGTTATTACCAACGGCCTGGTGCTGCTCGGCGTAAATATGTACTGGCAGACGGTGGCTACCGGGACGATCATTATTGTAGTATGCGCCCTTGACAGCTTCTCCCAGAGAAAGGGCGATGTCCATGCCTAGCGAATTCCTGGTTATGAGAAATATCTCCAAAACCTTTCCCGGTGTCAGAGCCCTTTCGGGAGTAACAATTTCCTTAAATAAAGGCGAAGTGCTCGCCCTGGTTGGGGAGAACGGCGCCGGTAAATCAACCCTTATGAAGATCCTCGGCGGCGTTTATCAGGCGGGTGAGGGGGATATTTTCATTGACGGGCAAGAGGCGGCGATTCATACGCCTCTGGATTCCCGAAAATACGGCATCAGCATGATCTTCCAGGAGGTGAATCTTGTCCCCACCCTTTCCATCGCGGAAAATATGTTTCTGGGAAAGGAGCTTGCCGGGGGGATTCTTGGCCGTCTTGACAGAAATACTATGCGAAAAAAATCCGCGGAAGTGCTTGCCCGGCTTGACTGCGGGAACCTCAACACCGCGGCTTTGGTTAAAGATATTACCCTGGCAAAGCAGCAGATGGTAGAAATAGCAAAATCCCTGATGAATCAATCCCGCATAATCGTGATGGATGAACCGACCTCGTCCCTTACCGGGGCGGAAGCGGAGGCGCTTTTTAGCATAATCAATACGCTTAAAGAACAGGGGATTGCCGTCATTTATATTTCCCACAAACTGGAAGAAATAGAACGGATAAGCGATCGGATTATCGTTCTTCGGGACGGGAAATTTATCGCGGAACTTGATAACAGTAAAAAAAATGTAGAAAAGAATCTGATCGTTAAGCACATGGTGGGCCGGGACCTTACGGATTTTTATCCTGCCGGTAACGCGATTATCGGGGAAGAAATACTCAAAGTGGTCAATCTCGGCTTGAAGGGAAAATTTAACCGGGTGTCCTTTAACCTTAGGCAGGGGGAGATACTGGGATTTTCCGGGCTTATCGGCGCGGGACGCACAGAACTTGCCAAGACGATTTTCGGTGAATTCAAAAAGGACGAAGGTGAAATATACCTTTCGGGAAAACCGCTCAAAATAGAAAACGTCAGGGACGCCATTAAAGAGGGGATAACGTTGATCCCCGAAGACAGAAAACGGGAAGGGCTGGTACTTTGCCTGAGCCTTGCCGATAATATTTGCCTTCCCAACGCCGGGGAGGTAAGTTCCGCGGGAGTTGTATCGCGGGGAAAGAAAAACGCCCTTGTCCGGCGTTTTATCAACGAACTGCAAATACGGCCAGCCCTGCCCAACCGCACGGCTATTGACTTCTCCGGCGGTAATCAGCAGAAGGCGGTAATAGCGAAGTGGCTTGTGAAAAACCCCAAGATTCTTGTGCTGGACGAACCGACCAGGGGTGTTGATGTAGGCGCTAAAAGCGAAATCTATGCGCTTATGCGGCGCCTCACCGAAAAGGGCGTGGGGATTATTTTCATTTCCAGTGAAATGCCCGAGCTAATCGGTATCTGTGACAGAATCCTGGTAATGAACGAGGGCAGGATAAACGGAGAATTTAAAAAAGGCAAAATGGATCAGAATGCCATCATGGCGGCTGCCGCAGGCATATAGGGAGATTTATGTATTACAAGGATGACTGGGACAAAGCAAGAGAAAACCTCCGGGCGTTTTGGAACGGGGAAGACATCGGCCGGCCCTGCCTGGCGGTATTTGCGCCGCGTACTGAAAAGTCCAGACAGTTTCCGGAACTGCAGAGCGGTCCCTGGACCGGAAGCATGGAACAGTACTCCGATGACGATGTTGAATCGATTACAAAATGGTGGATCGATCCGGAAGAAAACCGGAAACACATGGAGTATTGGTTTGAAAATACGTACTTTGGCGGTGAGGCTTTGCCGGCAACCCACACCAATTGGGGGGCCAGCGCCGCCGCGGCTTTTTTCGGCAGTAATCCCCATTTTAATAAAACCAGCGTATGGTACCCGGCGGTAATTCACGACTGGGATGAATGGGAATGGCAATTTGAGGAAGAATCAAATAAGTGGTGGAAACAAATTCGGGATATTGTGGTTCATCTGAACGCCCACGCGCCGGGCAAGTATTTGGTCGGTATGCCCGAGTTTGGCAACGCGGCGGATAATC
>JAIRLQ010000021.1 GCA_031259345.1 Treponema sp. | reverse complement strand
ATAAAGGAAGCGCAAAACGCGGGGATTTTTTTATAGGAGATTTTATTATGGGAGATCATGTATACGCGGTGGTTTACAGCAGTACGGCGAGAAAATGTTTAGTCTTTGAGAAGAAAGAAATGGGGTACTATTTTGGTTTGAAAACAGGCACGGTAGGCAAGCCTCGGGCATCCGGCGGCATATCTTTGGAAGGCGGTGGTATTTATTACCCTAAGGGCGGGCGTCTTAATGGCAGCGGAAAGAACTGCTTTCCGGGTGGAGGGTTGCAGGGTGGTGAACACCCCATCGACGGAGCGGTCAGAGAATTTAAAGAAGAGACCGGGGTTGATTTGGTAATATTCAAAGAACAGGGTATACTTTTTGACGGTAGGCTTTACTACGCCGTTTTTTTTGATGTGGACGAAAGAACATTTGATAGGATTTTCCAGCAATGCCAAGCGAATATAGTAGCGAAAGAGGGCGCGGTGGACGAGTTGAGGGGATTGAGGGATGTCTCGCAGTCAGACGCGCGATCAATTTTACGGGGGGAAAATTTAGCCATTAATGACGACGAACTGGCATTGGTTAAATCGTTTACTCTGGCCGAGTTGAAAGCAAAGCTCGAAGATGTTTTTCCGGTTGATGAATACACCGGCTGGTTCAATACTATTGCCCAAAATTTTCCGGGATGACTATTGAAATCGCCTGATATACAAGGGGACAAAAGGAAACACTCATGGATTTAGCAACGATAAGGACAATAGTAAAAAAGCGCGGTATCGCCGGGATTTTCAGCTATATGCCGGAGGTAACGTGCCGGGGTTATGTCGAAGGTTCAGGCTGGAGGCCGCCCCAGGCAAGCGGCGAGGCCTGCGGGACGGTGGGAAAGTCGAAGCGGCTCAAGGCGTTTTGTGTTGGTGTCGATTCGAGCATCGTTCCCGGCGGCATTCGCTACAGCGCCCGTGTGCGGGATTCCGCCCGGGAGGATTGGGTGAACGACGGCGAGGCGGCCTTCGCCGGGCGCGCAAAATACGCCGAGGTGATGATCATCGAACTTACCGGCAAGCTGGCGGATATTTACGATGTTTATTACCGTGCTCGTGTCATGGACTCAGACTGGACAGCATGGGTCAAAAACGGCGAGGCGGCGGGCAGCCCGTCCCATGCGATCGAAGCATTTGAAGTAATGCTGGCCAAGAAAGGCAAAAAGCCTCTTGTGGCATCTTCAAAGTAGCGCCCGTTCCGTTTCGGCACAGCACGGTCAAAACGGGGAATGTCGGATTTTCAGAAGACGCGGTGATAAAACACGCCCATTTTCTGGAATAGCAACTAACTAATCCGCGTATGCCGCACATAAAGGAAGCGCAAAACGCGGGAAATTTTTTAAGGAGATTTATTATGGGATTAAAAGAAAAATTGGCTGAAAGCACGAATGCGTTTATTGAAAGTTTCATGAAACCCAATGCTGAGAAAGGCTATAACAGCTATTGGGCGGCATATTTAGGGGGTTCTTATGATAACTTTAACGCTTATTTAAGGGCTCTTTACACAAGGACGGATATCGGTAGTTTGCGCCGTTACAAAATCAGTGCAGGTAGCACGAACCTTGAGAACGACAAGAAGGCCGTCGCGGCGATGAAAGAATGTTACCAAAATGCCGGTTGTCCAACAACAGGCGAGGAGCTAACTGTTTTTCGTGGAGCGGGGCGTTATATCTTTCGCAAGGCAGACAAAATAAACATACTTGCCAGCCTTCCCGATATTGATGCCGTGAAACAAAAAATAGAGGCGGAGAGGGGACTGCAATTCGTTGAAGCAGGGTTTTTGAGTACGAGCTTGTCTAAAAGTCATTCGCTTGAGTTCGTGAATGGAAGATTGCTCTTTGAGATAAAAGTCCCGCAAGGGACAAAGTGCCTTTTTGCGACAGAACAGCTTGAAAAAAGAAAAGGAATAGGCAAACTCCGACATGAGGACGAAGTGATTTTTGCGCCGGGAAGCATCATGGAAATAGCCGGAGTCGAGTTGGTAAGCAGAACCTACGTTCTTGTTTACGCAAATCTACTGAGTTAAGGTAAAAGCGAAGTAAGACAGAGACACACAAATTTATTCAACCATAACAGCGTCGGCATAAGCTGGCGTTGTTATGGCCGCTTACCGCAGTATCCTTTCCTTGCTTGGAGAAGGGTACTGCTCTCGGTTAGGTTGGGGTGCCGTCCCCGGTTAGGCCGGCGGACGTACAAGGCTGGTACGGCTTGCCGTACCAGGCCGATACCGCACTCGCTTGGAACGGGGCGGCTATCCCTGCCTGGAGAAGGGCACTGCGGTCGCTTTAACGCCGCTTTTACGGAGGGGGCAGGCAAAAGCATAGGCATGGAAACGTGAGTATCCGGGCAGTTCTCGTATTCTCGTCCCGTCCTCTGAAAATTGAACCTGTTCCCCATGCCAGTTTTTGATACGCACATTATTCACTACACAAACCAATCATACTAAGGAGATAACAATGTATCTGGAGAAAATAAAAAAGGAGGTGATGGAAATGATGGAGAAAAAATATAATTCTCCGCC
>JAIRLQ010000014.1 GCA_031259345.1 Treponema sp. | reverse complement strand
GCCTCGGCGCGGGTGTTTAGCCGCGGCGGATCCGGGCCTGCGCTTTCTGTCAGGGGACTGACAAATGATTATTTAAAAAACATTAATTTTGATCTCCAAAAAGGCGAAATACTGGGCTTTTATGGCGGCGAGGGCGCCGGACAGCAGGAAATAGCAAAGGCGATCTACGGAGAATCAAAGGCTCATTTTGACGAAATCCGGGTTTTTGGAAAATCGGTAAAGCTGGCCAGCCCGGGCAGGGCCATCAAACAGGGAATAGCGTACATCCCCCGGAACCGGCTTGCGGAAGGAATAGTCCGGGGTTTTTCCGTCAGGGAAAATATTACTTTGCCCAAACTTGACTCTTTTTCCCGTATGCTTTTTATCAGCCGGAAAAAAGAAGACAAAACAGCCCGGGAGCAGATCGGCAGGCTTGATATTAAAACGCCCTCCCCGGCAACGCCGATCACTTCGTTAAGCGGCGGAAATCAGCAGAAGGTTGTTCTTGCGCGGTGGATTGTTGTGAACCCCCGGATTCTTGTTCTGGATTATCCCACCATAGGCATTGATGTCCGCGCCAAAAATGAAGTTTATAAAATACTTCTGGATTTGGCCGGGAGCGGCGTGTCGCTTGTTTTGATCAGCCCTGAATATGAAGAGATTTCAATGCTCTGCGACAGGGTGATCGTTATGCGGGACGGAGCGATAAAGACAGAACTGGCTGCGGAGGAATTATCCGAATATAAACTGCTTTCCTATGCCATAGGATCTGCGAATGGAGAAGGCGGGCATGAAAAAGATTAACTTCAGCTTTCAGCAGCTTATACCCCTGGGCATATTCATAGTCAGCTTCGTCGTGTTTTCGGCAAGAACCTATTCCTTTTTTACTTTCTATAATATATTGAATATTTTGAGCCTTATTACTTATACCGCCGTTTCTGCGATGGGACTTGCGGTGGTTATGCTTGCCGGACTTTTTGACCTTTCCTTCGTTGGCGTTATAGGCGTATTAAGCGCCCTCCTTATCAGCCTGCTTAATGTCGGCGTGCATCCGCTGCCGGCGTTTTTGATTACTTTGGCCGTAGCGGCGGTTCTTGAGAGCATAAATGCGCTGTTAATTGTGCGGTTAAAAATACACCCCTGGCTTTCAACAATTGCTACCATGCTGATGTTTTTGGGGCTGGAAAAATATATCAGCAAGGGGACATACCTTACCACCAGGCATCCGGTTCTTGAAGCGCTCCGCTTTGGCCATTTTGGGGGCGTTTCAATCAGTATATGGCTTATGCTTGGCATATTTGTTATTGCCACAACCGTAATGAGTTATACCGTTTTGGGAAGACGGCTTTATGCGGTTGGCGGGAATATTATTTCGGCAAAAAAGGCGGGAATAAATACAGAAAAGTATCAAACCGTTTCTTTCCTTGTTATGGGGCTAATGTGCTGGATCGCTTCGATTATTTATGTGTCCCAGCTTTCCGGATATCCGCCCGAAGCGGCGTATATTAATCAGAATGAAGTGATACTGGCGGTATTTGTGGGCATGGCCCTTTCCCGAAAAGGAATTGTCAATGTTCACGGAGCGTTTTTTGGCGCAGCCTTTGTCGGGTTTCTCGCCAACGGCCTTGGCCTGATGGGAATTTCCTCGTACTGGATTAAATTGGCGGAAGGCGCCCTTGTGGTAATCATGGTGCTGGGCAACTCGATCAACCGGGGAAAATTGGCGCAGCTTGAGTAGTCGCGGGCAGGGAGGAAAATAATGAATAGTAAGGCAATTATCAATAAAACCGGCCAGGGATCATTGTTTTTGATTTTTATGTTTATAGTCATTGCCGGCTTTTTCGCATTGATGAACAGATCTTTTTTTACATTTTCAAATTTTGTGGATGTTTTGATGAGAGTTTCCGTCACCGCCCCAATAGCGACAGGAATTATGTTTTGCCTGATTGTCAAGGGGATAGATTTAAGTTCCGGCACGGTTGTGGGGCTTGTCGGCATTATTCTTGCCGATATGGTCAAAATGGGCAAACCCCTGGTTCCGGGAATCCTGCTTGTGCTGCTAATAGGAAGCGCCGTTGGAGCTGTGGACGGGCTGCTCATTGCAAAACTTAATATGAACCCTTTTGTGGCAACCCTCGCTGTTATGTTTGTCGGCCTGAGTTTTGAAAAAGTAATTACACAGGGAGGCTTGCCGGTATACCTTCATGGAAGCGTCAACGCCCTTTCCGGCATTTACCGGAATCATCTGCTTGGCGTTCCGATACCCATTGTTATCCTTGCGGTAATTGTTGCGGCGGCTTATCTGATAAGTGAAAAGATGGTTATAGGCCGCAGGCTCAGGGCTTCCGGCGAAAGCATAATGGGCGCAATGAACGCAGGCATTAAAGTACGGCTGTACTTTGCCGGCGCATATATCATTTCCGGTTTTCTCGCCGCCTGTTCAGGCATTATTGTGGCCTCCCAGGTGCAGGCCGGGCAGCCCCTGGTAGGACAATCCTATCTTTGGGACGCAATTGGCGCTGCCTATCTTTCTACCACCCTTTCAAAATACCGGCGGCCAAATGTGTTCGGCACAGTCTTCGGCGCCTTTTTCCTTTCCATGGTTAATAACGGACTGACTCTTTTGGGGCTGCCTTTTTACTGGAAGACCTTTTTTAACGGGCTTATTATACTCTTTATACTTCTTGTTTCGGCAATCAACCGGAGTTTTATGCAGAAGGCGGATCGGGCATGAAAGAATATATGCTTGGCATTGATGTTGGAACTTCGTCCGTTAAGGTCGCGGCGGTCAGCGGCGAAGGCGGCCTCCTGGGAATACAATCCGGGAAAATCGGCATTACAAGAAGGCGCCCGCTCTGGGCTGAACAAGATATGGATGTTCTGTGGGAAGTTACGGCTTCCTGTATAAGGGCGTGCCTTGAGAATACGGGGCTTAAGGGTGAAGATATTGCCGTGGTGTGCTGTGCCGGCCAGGGCGACGGCGCATGGATGATCAACGCTGATGGCAGGCCTTTGGGTTTGGCCCCCTTATGGTGCGATAACCGGGCCGCTTCCATCATTGAAAAATGGGAAGAAGACGGCATACTTGCGGAGGTGTATTCCAAAAATGCTTCAATACTCTGGCCGGGATCCCTTGCGGGAATTATGGCCTGGCACAGGGATAATGACCCGGAAAGCCTGAAAAAGCTCCATAAGGCGCTATGCTGCAAGGATTGGATTAATTACTGTCTTACCGGAAACATTGCAACCGATACTACCGATGGGACTATTCCCTTTAGCAATATAAAGGATAGACGCCTTGACGAGGAAATACTTTCACTTTTGGAGCTTGATTTTCTTAATGACAAACTGCCTCCTGTAAAAAACAGTTCTTCTGTAATAGGAGATATTACGCCGCAGGCCGCCGCCTTGTCCGGTCTTGCCAGGGGCACGCCGGTTGTGACCGGCTGTCTTGATGTCGCCGCGAATGCGGTTGGCGCAGGCGTAGTTGAGCCCGGCCAGGCGCTGCTCATTTTGGGAACCACTTCCCTGCTTGCTGCGGATATTGGCAAGGCGCCGGAGGATAACCGCAATGTGGGCGCCTCTCTGATACACGCTGTAGAAGATCAATGGCTCCGCGTTTTTGGGGCCCAATCGGGAACGCCCAATGTTGACTGGATGGGTTCCGCCTTTAATATTTTCAGGAAAGGCGGCGAAAAAACCATAGACTTTATTGAGATGGACAGGCTTATAGAAAAAGCGCCCGCAGG
>JAIRLQ010000498.1 GCA_031259345.1 Treponema sp. | reverse complement strand
TGTCCCGGCTGCCGTTGTGGACTATGGCATCGTAAGAACCGGAAGCGGGAATAACCCGCTTTAAGGGCAAAAAGTCATAAGTCCATCCGGTTTTACCCGCCTTTACCATCGGAAACGGCAGGGTATTCCGCAAGTCCAGGGAAAAGTTACGCCCCAAAAGCAGCGAGGCGGTTTTTAAATCCCCATTTTTAACCGCTATCCTGATCCTGGAAGAACTGACCGGCAGGGAAGATTCTATAACAGGTTCGACTATTTCGGTTAAAACCCCCCGTTTTTCGTTCAATTTCTGTATAAAATCCGCGCCCACATCCTGCTTAAAACCGCAATGAAAATTAACCCCTATGACAAGGCTGGAAATGTTTAGCCTTGTTTCCAGAAGTTCCATAAATTCAGGCCCTTTTAGTTTACTGAAATTTTCGGAAAAGTCAATCAGGACAGTGCGCTCTACTCCCAGATCTTCAAAAACCTCAAGTTTTTTTTTGAGGCTGTAAATATCCCCGGGGTAAGAGCCGGGAGAGAGCAGTTTTTTGGGGCTTTCCCTGAATGTCAAAACTGTCGGGTTAGGGCCCCTGGCAACTATGCGGCGGATTAATTCCGCGTGCCCCAGATGGACGCCGTCAAAGACGCCCACGGTAACCGCAGACTGGGCGGTTCTGAAATCACATGAGGGGTCTTCCAGTTCGTCCCATTTAATTATTCGCAAAGACATGACTGTAACTCCATTTTCCCATATTTTGTTCTATAACGGCAAGCAGCTTTGAAGGCCCCGTACCGGCGGAGCCAAAAATCGCAAGGGTTGGCTCCCCCGGCAGGGTATCCGCAAAGCCGTCCAGGCTTTTGCCATGCATAATGGCGGCCGCTTTTTCTCCGTCCCAAAGCACACGCTTTATTTTTAGGGCCTTAAATAAAGCCTCATCAACGGGCCGTATCGCGAAGGCGGGCGCCTTGCCTTCATTGGGATCAAAGGCCTCATCCAGGCGGAAAGCGCCTATTCTTGTCCGTTCCAGGGCGGTAAGATGCGCCCTGCTTCCGGCCGCAAGGGCCAGATCCCTGGCAAGGGATCTGATATAGGTTCCGGTGGAGCAGCATACCCTTATTTCCGCAGAGGGCGCTTTCCAGGATATAATTTCGAGAGCATAAACGGTAACAGGGCGCTTTTTCATTTCCGGCCCTTTACCCGCCCGGGCAAGCTCGTAGGCCCGCTGCCCGTTTATATGCAGAGCCGAAAAAGCCGGCGGCGCCTGCATAATCTCCCCGGTAAACGCCGGAAGGACGCTTTCAAGTTCTTCCCTGGAAGGAATCTTCCCTTTAGCTATAATTTTGCCTTCCGGGTCGAGGGTATCCGTTTCCACGCCAAAGCGTATGGTTCCCCGGTATTCTTTATCGAGGCTGTTGAAAAGCGGGGTAAGTTTTAGGGCTTTGCCTACAAGTACCAGAAGCAGCCCGGAGGCAAATTTATCGAGGGTCCCGGTATGGCCCACTTTGCCGGTACCAAGCGCTTTTTTTATCATTCCGAGAGATTCAAAAGAAGTTACGCCGGGACTTTTTTTTAACAGTAAAAGTCCGGAAAAAGGGGAATTAGCCATTACCGGTTTTTTCGTTGTCCTCCCGGGTTAAGGCGTCTATTTTTTGTATCATGTCAAAACCTTCTTTTATACCCGAATCCTCGTGAAAACGGAGGCGCGGCGTCTGCCTAAGGCGCATAACAGACGCAAGCTGCGCCTGGATAAAACCCGCGGCGCTTTGAAGCCCTTCTATCCCTTTGGCAAGATTGCTTTCGCTCCTGAAGGTAGAAACATATACTTCCGCCCAGGCAAGATCCCTGGAGACAGAAACCCTGGTAATCGAAAGAAAGGGATTTACCCTTGGATCTTTTATCTTGCCTTCCACTATAAGGCCGCCTATCTTTTCCTGAATAAGCCGCCCTACCCTTTCGGTTCTTAAATCGCTCACTTGTCTCCCAGACGCCTTGCTACTTCGATCATTTCAAACACTTCAAGCTGATCCCCAATTTTGATATCTTCAAAGCCGTTGATCCCAATGCCGCATTCATAGCCCGAAGCGACTTCTTTTACATCGTCTTTAAAACGCCGCAGGGAACCGATCTTGCCGGTGTGTATTTCGATATTGTCCCGGATAACATGAACCGAGGCCGACCGTTTTACGGTTCCTGTAAGCACATAACAGCCTGCAATGGTGCCTGCTTTGGGCGTCTTGAAAGTATCCCTTACTTCTACAGTGGCAATAATGTCTTCTTTGGTATCGGGCTTGAGCATACCTTCCATAGCCTGCTCAATTTCTTCCACCGCCTTGTAAATAACATTATAACGCCTGACATCAACCTTTTCCTGATCCGCAAGGAGCTTTGCCTTGGGTACAGGCCGCACGTTAAACCCTATGATGATGGCATTGGACGCGATTGCAAGATCCACATCCCCTTCGTTGATAGCTCCGGGCAGAGCCTGGATCACATGGAGCCGTACCTCCCGTGTAGAAAGTTTTTCAAGGCTCGATTTAAGGGCTTCGGCAGACCCCTGAACATCGGCTTTAATGATAACTTTGAGTTCCTGTATGGCACCGTCGTTAATAGTATCGTAGAGGTTGTCCAGAGTGATTATTTTAATGTTATTGGCGTCCTCAAAACGTTTAAGTTCCTGCCGTTTGACCGAAACGCCCCTGGCCTGTTTTTCATCTTCTACCACTTGCAGGGGATCCCCCGCATTGGGTATACCTTCAAAGCCCAGGACTTCGACGGGCATGGAGGGAGTCGCTGTCTCAAGCTTTTCGCCTTTGTCGTTAAAAATTGCCCTGACCTTGCCGGGCCAGACCCCGGCGACAAAAGAATCCCCGATTTTGAGCGTGCCTTTTTCTATGATTACCGTGGCGACAGTACCCCTGCCTTGATCGATTCTGGATTCCAGGATCTTGCCTTCCGCAGGTTTGGCATAATTTGCTTTTAGATCAAGAATTTCGGCCTCAAGAAGTATTGTCTCTATAAGCTTGTCTATGCCTTCTTTTTTTAGGGCCGAAACTTCGACAAACATATTCTGTCCGCCCCAGTCTTCGGGGATTAATCCATGCTCCGAAAGCTGTGTTTTTACCCGGTCGGGATTTGCCTCGGGTTTGTCTATTTTGTTTACCGCCACGATGATGGGGACATCCGCCTCTTTTGCATGGTTGATGGCCTCGACAGTTTG
>JAIRLQ010000486.1 GCA_031259345.1 Treponema sp. | reverse complement strand
ACCCTAGGGCTGAGAGTTAAAACCCTAGGGCTGCGAGTTAAAACCCCAGGGCTGAGAGTTAAACCCCCAGGGTTGAGAGTTAAAACCCCAGGGCTGAGGGTTCCGGCCCTGGGGCGCAGGGTTCCGGCCCTGGGGCTGCGGGTTAAAGCCCTGGGCTGCGGGTTAAAACCCTGGGGCAGGCGCCCGTTCGCCCGGGGGCCGGAAACTTGACATATTGGCGCTGTCTGTGCGAAGATCCACCCATGAATATCGAAGATCTTAAGGAAACCGCCGCCCTTGCCCACCTTAATTTAAAGGACGAAGAGCTTAAGGCCGCGTTTCCCTCTTTTACGGAAATGCTCGGCTTTTTCGCCGCCATGCAGGAGGCGGACAATGACGTTTCGCTTTTCCCTAACGGGGCGGCGGAAACGCAGGCGGGGCAAAATGCCCTGGCCCGTTCAGCGGGCGCCGCGTTTTTCCGTCCCGACAAGCCCTGGCCGGACGGCGCGCATAATTTAAACGGTAATGAAAACATTTTAAACAACGCGGGGGAACGCGACGGCCGCTTTTTGGTCATTCCCAACGTGCTTTAAGCGGAGCGATAATGCCATATACAGTGCCTAAAGACTTTGAAACATATTTTAAGGAATGGGAAGACAAAATCGGGGCTTTTATTGAATACGCGCCGGGGGCTTCCGTTCCCGTTCCCCAGGGCGCGGCGTTCGGCGCGGACGCCGTTTCCGCGGCCGGGGCTTTGAAGGGGCTTCCTTTCGCGGTAAAGGATAATATTTCCGTTGAAGCTTTTCACGTAAGCTGCGGTTCCAAATTGCTTGCCGGGGTAAGGGCTCCTTATACTGCCACGGCGGCGGCAAAATTATTGGCCGCGGGCTGCGTCCCTGTCGGAAAAACAAACCTGGACGAATTCGGCATGGGATCTTCCACGGACAATTCGGCGATAAAGCAAACCAACAATCCCTGGGACGTTGCCCGTGTGCCCGGGGGGTCTTCCGGGGGGTCTGCCGCGGCGGTGGCGGCGGGGCTTGTGCCGTTTGCCCTGGGGAGCGATACGGGCGGTTCCATCAGGCAGCCTGCCGCGTTTTGCGGCGTGGTGGGTCTTAAGCCCAGCTACGGCGCGGTGTCCCGTTACGGTCTTGTGGCGTATGCCTCGAGCCTTGAAGGCATCGGCGTGCTTTCGGATACGGTTGGGCGTTCAAGGGATGTGTTTGCCCTGATACGCGGCGCCGATCCTTTGGATCAAACCAGCCATAATCATCCTTCAGGCGCTCCTGCTCTGTATGGCGGCGGGCGCGGCGGCGGCGTCATCGGCGTTTTAAAAACGGGGGAAGAGCTTGAAGCGGAAACGCGGAAGGGTTTTGAAACGGCGCAAAAGGGCCTTGCGGAGTTGGGTTATACCCTTAAAGAAATCGAAATCCCCAGCCTAAAGTATGTAACGCCGGCTTACTATACCATTGCCACTGCCGAAGCCAGCGCCAACCTTGCCCGCTTCGACGGCATCCGTTACGGCAGGCGCCCGGACTGGGCGGAAAACCCCGACGATCTTATCGACAAGGCCCGTGAAGCGGGTTTTGGGCCGGAAGTAAAACTCCGTATCCTTTTGGGGACTTTTGTGCTGCGTTCCGGTTTTCAGGATCGCTATTACCTGCGTTCCCAGCGGATACGGGCGGGTATTAAAAGGCAGTTTGAAAATCTTTTGGGCGACAGCGAATATGCGGGAGGGCCCGGCGGGTACGATGCCGTATTAATGCCCGTGTTTCCCACCAGGGCTTTTGGCCGGGGGGAGGGCGCCCTTTCGCCTTTTGCCCAAAAAGCCGCCGACCTTTACACCTGCTGCGCCAATCTTGCGGGCCTTCCCGCGTTAAGCTTTCCCGCTTCGGTGGAAGGGGGTCTTCCTGTGGGCGTTCAGCTTGTGGGCCGGGCCTTTGCCGAGGCGACTCTTTTGGACATAGCCGAGGCCTACGAAAAGGCCCATCCCTTTGCCCGTCCGGCGGGGTACAGGGCTTTTTGGCCGTAATTTTAGAGGCTTTCCCAAAACTTCGGCTTTTGGGAAAGGCTCTTTATGGAGAGAATTGTGTATCAAAGTTTTATTGGCCTTGAGGTTCATATTCATCTTTTAACCCGTACCAAAGTTTTTTGCGGATGCCGATCCGCCTTTGGGGACGAGCCGAATACCAATGTATGCCCGGTCTGCATGGGCTACCCCGGCGTGCTGCCCAGTCTTAATATAGAGGCCCTGCGCATGGGCTGCGCTGTAGCCCGGGCCCTTAACTGTGCGATACCGGAAAAAACCTGGTTTGAACGGAAGCAGTACTTTTATCCTGACATGACCAAAAACTATCAGATTTCCCAGTTTGCTTCCCCTTTGGGGCAAAACGGTTTTGTGGAAATTGAGGGCAGCGCGGCCGGCAGGGCTTTTAAAAAGACTGTGCGTATTAAAGAGTGCCACCTTGAAGAAGACGCGGGTAAAATGATTCACACCGGCACGGTTTCGCTTTTGGACTATAACCGGGCGGGGGTTTCTCTTCTTGAAATCGTTACCGAGCCTGACATGGAATCCGGGGAAGAGGCGGAGATATTTATCCAGCAGCTTCGCCGTATGGTGCGCTATTTGGGTGTGTGCGACGGAAACATGGAGGAAGGAAGTCTTAGGGCGGATGCCAATGTTTCGATAAACTTTCCCGGCAAAGGCCTGGGGAAAAAGGTCGAAATTAAAAACCTCAATTCTTCCCGCTTTGTGCGTCTGGGGCTTAATTACGAAATTGCCCGGCAGAGTGAGTTTTTGGACGCGGGCAGGACGCTTGTGCAGGAAACCCGCTTATGGAACGAAAACCGCGATCAAACCGAGCCTATGCGGAAAAAAGAAAATGCCCACGATTACCGTTACTTTCCGGAGCCCGATCTGCCGGTGTTTATCCCGGACGGGGCTTTTTTAAAAAGTGTGGAGGAAAGTCTTGTGGAGCTTCCGGCTTCCAGGATGAAGCGTTTTTTGGCGGACTATGCCCTTAACGCGGAACAGGCGGATCTTCTTTGCGAAGAAAGGGAAGAGGCGGATTATTTTGAAGCTGCGGTAAAGGCCGCCTGTGAAAGGGGTATTGATAAAAAAGAAGCCGCCCTGCGTATCGCGAATATTTTTCTAAGCGAAGTCAAGCATATCCTTCACCGGGAAGGGCTTCCCCTTACAGCCCTTGGCTCGTTCACCCTAACGCCGTCCCGGCTTGCGGCTTTGGCTGCCCTTTTGGTACAAGGCAAGGTTTCAACAAAAAACGCAAAGCAAACCCTGGAAGAAGTTGTTGCCCGGGACAAAGATCCCGAAGCAATTATTGCGGAGAATAACTGGGGGCTTATCACCGGGGCGGAAGAAATAGCGAAGGCGGTAAGCCTGGTATACGAAGCCGAAAAAACAGCCTTT
>JAIRLQ010000450.1 GCA_031259345.1 Treponema sp. | reverse complement strand
ATGGCCGGGCGGAAACTCTGGCGACCGCTGTGCTGGGGGGCCTTCTTTTTTTTGCGGGAGCCCAGCTTATCCTCAATTCCGTGCAAAACCTTATCCGGGGCGACGCTCTCTTTATCCCGTCTCCTCTGGCATTGGCGGCGACCCTGATTTCTATAGGCGGAAAAATCCTTTTGGCCTGGAGCCAGTACCTGTTTGGCAAAAAGGCCGATTCCGCAATGCTCAAGGCTAATGCGAAAAATATGATCTCCGACGTATTTCTTTCTGTGGGAGTGCTTGCCGGTCTCGCCTTTTCACTGGCCCTTAAACTTGAAGCTGCCGACTCGGTGCTGGCAATTTTAGTCGGCATTTGGGTTATCAAACAGGCGATAGGCATTATTATGGAGGCCCGCCTTGAACTGATGGATTCCGCGCCGGACACCGAAGCGTACCAAAAAGTTTTCGAGGCAGTGCGGTCTGTCCCCGGGGCGGGAAATCCCCACCGAACCCGCATGCGCCGCATGGCAGGGCTTTGGGACATCGACCTGGACATTGAAGTAGAGCCGAATATGAAGGTCATTGAAGCCCACTGGATCGCCTACCGGGTGGAAATGGCAATAAAGGAGCGCCTTGAAGGGGTCTACGACATTATGGTTCATGTGGAACCTTCGGGCAATGTGGAAGACGAGGGCTTTGGCCTTAGCGAGGATGATAAAAAAACATAGGGAGGGGGCCGCTGATTAACTTGAGGCTAACCAATGACTCCTTCTTTGCCGACTATAAATATGACGGGAAAAATGGCTCAACGAACCGACCTTTACTCAGTTTTGATGTCTTACGCGAATAAAAACAATTCACCTTATATCAAAATAGATCCGTTTCTGGCATTTTTGGAAAAATACGCCAAACGTATATCCGAAGACCAGATTGAATGGCTAAAGTGGACCAAAGACGTAAGGGTAAAATTCTGGTCCGAGCTTTCAAACCTGGCGGAAGAGGGAAAATGCGAGCTTTTGCATGACACTGACGAAGGCAGAATTTATATGCCCCAATTTTATGTCGATTTTTTAAAACAACAATATCTGAATATTGATGAAAATGCCGATACGCCTTTTCCCAGCGAAGAATCCTTACAGATCGAAATTCCCGACAGCCAAAAAACATACCTTGGGGTTGAATCGGATATGCAGTCCTTTTTAACCAATCCGCCGGAAAACACCGCCCCCATCATAAGCCTTGGCTTTCCCGAGGGTTTTGGCTCCGCCCTGGTTCTTGCCGAAGCTATTCCCCAGCGGCTTGCCGAAGCCGGCATCCTCAAAATAAGAAACTACCTCAGAACTCACAGCAACCGCGAATATGCCTATCATAAGCTAAGCCCCCAGCTTGCCGGAAAAGAGCGTTATTTACGGGATATGCTGAACCAAATCCTTACAAGGCCGCTGGACTGTTACGCTTCCATAGAAAACGGGAGCGATTTTTCTTATTTGTTTTGGGCTCATTTTGCCATTCTGGTAAAAGGCGATATCAGAAAGAAAAAAGACCGCCTGAGCGAGGAGATAGCCGCAATCCAGGCGGTTTGCATACTGGAGGGGATATCTGCTTATTACAAAGCCCTGGCAGTGGCAAAACGCGAAAAAGAAATGGCCTTAAAGGATCTGGAACTACACCTTGAAAAACCGCCTTATTTATTCAATCTGGATCAGATTATAAAATTTACCAGTACAAAAGGCGTTTTGCTTTTAAGCCAATATTCAAAGGAAGATCTGCAAAACTGGCTAAAAAAACAAACTACCGAAAGCAAAAACGATTCCCTGCCGGAACTGCTTATAGTTCATGACCGGGGAAAAAGCTGTTTTGTATCAAAAAACAAACTGCTCCACCTCTGCGCAAGACTTCTTGCCGAGTCCCGGGACAAAGTAAAAACAGCGGTCTTAAAGCGCTGGGTCAGGCTTATTAAAAGTTACCGCAAAGAAAACTCCATGGAAGAGGACCGGGAATTTGATAAACTCCTGGAACAGTACATCGAAAAATACAGCCCTGTCTTTTCTTCCCTTCTTAAGGATCCAAAGCTCCTTTTGGTATATGAAGAGATGGAGCAGTCCGGGCAGAATATTCCCATTGCGGGAAAAATATTTTCAAAAGGCGAACTTTTGCCCTATTCCGCCATCCTCCTTCTAAAAAGAAAGGAACTTTTGGATGATGCCAGAATTGTGCTTCCTTTCTGGTATTCATTTCCCCTTCTTACCGCAATAATCGCCTTTTTAATAAAACTTTTTAATAAAAAAAAGATGAAAAAAAACGCCGCAAAAACCATGGAAAGCGAAGATAATAAAGATGATCTTCTTGGCGGCGAGGACAACTCCCAGGATTCGGTAAACGCCGCCCAGGAAATTGAATTGGCCATGGTACCCCTTGGGTTTACGCTGGACAGCTACCTCGAAGATTTAGCGTCCCGCTGGAGCCGTATTCTTAACATGCAGGCCAGGAAAAACCTTGTCGAAGATGTCAATTCCCTGATTCGGGACAATTTAAGGAAAACCCTTAGGGTACAAAAACAATATAAAATCACCCGGGAAAACCTCTCCCAGCTTGCGATAAGCATTGTAAGCCATACTCCATCGCTCCAGTCCCTAAATCCAAAAGAGGCGTTATTAACGTATATCGAGCTTTATCTGGTTAAACTTCTGGAAAATCAACAATTTTTTTCCAATTCATAAAGCAATATTCATATCAAAGCCATATATAGGGTATCCGGCTGACAAACCGGAAATTTTATTATTCGGGAAAATATACCCGATGGAGGCTTTATGAACAACCTTAATTCCATTCTTATTGAAGGAAACCTTGTACGGGATCCTCTCAGTCGAACCACAGCCAAAGGAACAGCTCTTTGCACCTTTACCCTGGCGTCCAACCGTTTCTACAAACAGGATGACCAGTACGAGAAAGAAGTAGGATACTTTGACATTGAAAGCTGGGGGAAGCTTGCTGAAAATTGCTACAACCTTGGGCGCAAAGGCAGGGGTGTCCGGGTAGTTGGCCGCATCAAGCAGGACCGCTGGACCGGCGCAGACGGCAGACCCCATTCCAAAGTAAGCATTGTCGCCGAGCATGTGGAATTCCGCCCGGAACCCAAAAAGGACAGCACAGGCGTCGCCGAAAGCGGTTCAGGCGAAAACACCCAGCCCGTAAGCCCCGAGGGCACTATGCCTATAACTGAGCAGCGTGAAAGCACTCTGGCGGCTGAATACGCGGAAACGGTTTTTTAAACCATCCGGAACTTTTTTAAAATGCCCGGCGCCGGCCAAAACCAGCGCCGGGCTTGTTCGTACCCGGCTTACAGCGGGCCATTTAATTTCTCTTCGGGCCTAAAAAAGCCGTCTTTCCAGTTAAAGCGCTCCGAACCGCCAAGATGCGCCGCATTTTCCACGGCGTTTATAATGTCCCGGTATTCACCCTTTTTTACCGGCCTGTCGGAAAAATCCAGAATAAAGCGGCTAAAGCCCGCCCCCTTCAAAAATGGAATCTTATCCCCTATGTAAAACGGCTTTTCAGGATACACCAGCGCAGAGCCAGCAGAGGGGCCCCGGGCCAGGGTAAATTCTTCTCCCCTGCTGTCAGAAATCTTTCTGTCAGAAACCTTCCTGTCAGAAAAAATCTCAAGATTATACCCTGCCCCGCCTTCCGTCGCGCCATTGCCCCGGCGGATACGGAAAAGGCTTGGGCGTGAATAGACGTTTATAAAAACCTGGGAACGGCCGCCTTGACCGGAAGCGTTACGGGGCAAAGTCCGCTCAAGGTTTTGCCGGTTATTCTCAAGGGGGGAAACCAGCCAATCGGCGCCGCAGCCTAAAACAAATGCGAGAGCCCAGCGGTTAAACACATAGAGCCAGGGGCCGGCGATAAGAACCGCCCCGGAATTACGCAGCAGGGAAAAATGGCCGGGATTATTCACCACAAAAGTACGGTAACCCTTTTTCAAAAGAGCCGCCGTATCGTCCGCCAATTCTGCCTCTAAAGACTGGGGGAAAAAGGGATCCAAAACCGGAATGATGCAGGCGGGGCTAAAAGGCAGGGGCTGTTTTTCATTACCCAGGAGCCGGGACAACAGGCCGTGATGGTAATTAATCATCGCCTTTACCGGCCTTTTAGACTGGAGTATATAAAGATCTTCGATGCGGGAAACCTGGACATAAAGCCCTTCGGGCAAGTCCCCGTTTTGCGCTTTTTGCCCCCTGCCGCCGGGGGCGGCATTTTTTGCCTGGGGCAAAACAGGCGGCGGCGCTTTATCGCGGCCCGGAACCCGCTTAAAACCGCTTAAGTCTTTGGGCAAAAGGGGCGCGTAACGCCCGCGCCTGCCCCCGGCAGCTTTCCCGCCGCTTACAAGCCCGTCAAGAAGCCGGCGGTATTCCAAAACCGCATCTCCCGCATACTCGGCGCTTTTTCTTCTGCACTCTATTCTTAACGCGTTAACCCCGGCGGCAGCCAATTCCGGCACTTTTTCGGCAAGACGCAGATCCTCGCTGCCGAAATAAAAGCCGCCTTCAACCGGCAAACCCGCCGGCACCCCCGCCGCGTCAAGCGGCCTATAAAGGCGGCGGCACGCCTGGGCGCACAAACCGCGGTTTTCCGACTTGCCCCCCAGATAACTTGAAAAGAGGCAGAGCCCCGGCTCGCAAATACAAAAGGGACCGTGAACAAAAACTTCAAGCTCCACATTACTGGCCTCCCGGATTTTGCGTATTTCATCAAGGGACAATTCCCCGGCCAGCGCCGCCCTGGAAAACCCATAACGCGACAGGAGGTGTATCCCCCTGGCGCAGGCTATATTCATACGGCAGGACGCATGGAGCTTAAAGGAAGGAAAATGCTCCCTTGCCATGGCAGCAAGGCCAAAATCTTGAAGCTCAAGCCCGTCCGGTTCCAAAGCCGCAAGGTATTTTAAAAGCTGGTAGACGCGATCCGCCTCCCGCTGCTCAAACACCGTATCAACCAAAAAATAAATTTTCTTTCCCTTCCGGCGCAGGCTCTTAACAGCCCCTTCCGCCTGGGGATAGCCAAAATTGGCGCCGGTCATCCTTGAATTAAACGTGGTAAGCCCCACGCAGACCGCATCGGCCCCGGCGTGTATGGCGGCTTCCATAGCTTCCCTTGATCCGACGGCGGCGTTTAATTCGGGTATTTTTATATTCCCTGTTTCACTCATGGCCTTACAGTATAAGGCTTACGGGAAGGCCGGGCAAGCGTTGCCGGTAAATGCGCAGGCGCCCGCGGGGAAAGCGCCCGGCATCCTGTTTGCTTTAATGGCAAATGCGCTTGCTTCTTCCTCATCCGTCTCTGTCTCTGCCTGATCCCACGTTGCGACAATCCGGCTTTTAAGCTAAACTGTATCCATGAGTGTAAACGCCAATTACAAGGACAGCGTATTTTCCTTTCTCTTTAGCGACCCCGATGCCCTGCGGGAATTATA